>JADLHM010000150.1 GCA_020848745.1 Deltaproteobacteria bacterium
CGCGGGCGAAGATGTCTTGGTAGGCACGGGCGGGATTGAACCGCCGGCCTCTTCCGTGTCAAGGAAGCGCTCTCCCACTGAGCTACGTGCCTGAGATTCGATAACAGATTGTTTTGGCTATCAATCGACACTTTGAGTGTCAAGCTTCGGAACGCGTTGCGCCTGCTTCCGGTGTTCGCATCGGTCTCCTTCCTGATGCCGGCCGTCGTCGGTGGCGCCAATCCTCCCGCGCGGGAAACCTTTAGTGTCACCTACACCATCGAGGTCGACGGCGCGAAGCCCGCTCGCGCTCGGGTGCGGTGGGCACTCGCCGGCATCGACGAGATCGAGCGGATCCGCTTGCGATTCGACCCCGAACGTTTCGAGGCATTCACCGGCAGCGGGGTCCTCAAGGAGCAGCGCGGCGAGATCCGCTGGTTTCCCTCCGGACCGTACGCCGAGCTCGAGTACGTCGCCCACGTCGACCATCGTCGGGCCCCGGATAAAGGATACGACAGCTACGCCGGTGACGGCTGGATCCTGTCCCGCACGACCGCCTTCTTCCCCAGGAGCGGGGCCTTGTTCCGACACGAGGTCGAGCCGTCCCCTGAATCGCGAGCGCGACTCGTGTTCAGACTTCCGCGCGGCTGGGAGTCGGTCACCGTCTTTCCCAGCGATGCTCCCGACTCGTACCTGGTCGAGACGCCGCATCGGCGCTTCGACCATCCACGTGGCTGGCTCCTACTGGGCCGCACGAATCGCGTCGATACCACCATCGACAATACGGCACTGACGATCGCTCGCGCTCCCGGCGTGACGCACAAGGTCGATCGCACGATGCAGCTCCTGAGCAAAGCGCTGCCCCCCATGCTCGCCATCTTTCAGCGCCCCCTGCCCCGCCTCCTGGTCGTGCTCGGCCCGGATCCGATGTGGCGCGGCGGCTTGAGCGGCGAGGAGTCGTTCTACATGCACGGCGACCGGCCGTTGCGCTCCCGCGACCACACGAGCCCATACTTGCACGAGCTCTTTCACGTCGCTGCGCCCTTTCGACCGGCACCGGACGCCCATTGGGTCACCGAAGGTCTTGCCGAGTACTACTCGATCGAGCTGGCGCGGCGTGACGGTTCGCTCCCGGAGAAGACGTATCGTCGCGCGCTCGATCTCTTCGCCGATCACGGCGTCTGGGGGCACGACTTCACCCGCAACGCGTCTCCCGCCCTTCGCAACAACAGCGCACCTCTCGTAATGTGGGCTCTCGACCGCCGCATCCGCACCGCGACCAAGGACGTCCATGGCCTCGACGACGTCGTGACGGCGCTCGCCGCCGACGGCGGCACCGTGTCCACAGGCCGGTTTCTTGGCACCGTGCGGCGGGTCGCCGGTAGGAGCTTTGCGAGCTTCTTCCGCCGCCACGTGTACCGAGGGGAACGTCCGCTCCTGCCCGAGGCGTCCGCCCCATGACGTCCCGCGGCGAGCCGCCCTTGGCGAGCCGCCTGCATATCGGGCGGGTCGACGGGCTGGTATCATACCGCTCGATGCGCATTGCCCCCTGGCGTTCGCTCCGGCTGCGTCTGATCGTCCTCCTGGTGCTCTCGGTCGTGTGCGTCCTGGTCGCAGCGACGGCCTTGGAGATCCGACTGTCGACGCGTCTCGCGGAGCGCAACCTGCAGGAGCGCGCGCTCACCCTGGCGAAGGAGATCGACATCCTCCTCGGTTCGCTTTGGGGCCGCACCGACCTCCGCAATTTCCATCATCGCCTGGCCGAGCTCGCGCGCACGCATCGCAACGTCGCCGACATCGAGATCCTCCTGCCCGTCCGCGATCAGTGGCGTCTGCTCGGCAGCTCCGGTCGCGCGACACCGACCGAGCCCATTGCGCTCGACCGGCTCGCCATGGAACTCGACCAACCCATCTGGCAGCTCCTCCCGGGCAGTTCGCACCTCGGGCTCGCCGTAGCGCCCTTCCATCTCGGCCAGCGGGTCATCGGTGCAATCCGGGTGAAAGCGTCTCTCGCGGAGGTCGAGCGGCTCGCCAACGTACAGGCGCAACGCGCGCTCCTCCTCGCTCTCTTTTCGGTCCTCGCCATCGCAGGCGTCCTCGGCCTCATCCTCACGCGAACCATCGCGCGACCCGTCGGGCTCTTGGTCGACGCCATGAACGCCGCGCGCGCTGGCCGCCTCGACACGCGGGTCCAGTTGCGCGGGAGCGACGAGCTCCAGCAGCTGGGCGATCACTTCAACAGCATGCTCGAGACGATGGCGCGCGCCGATCACGAGAAGCGGGAGCTCGTGGGCCGCCTGAGTCGCTTCAACGACGAGCTCGAAAGCCGTGTCGCCACCGCGACGGCCGATATCGCCGCAAAGAATCTCGAGCTACAACGCAGCAACGAGCAGCTCTGGCACGTCCAGAAGCAGCTCGGACGCGCGGAGCGTCTCGCCGCGCTCGGGCAGGTGACCGCCGCCATTGCGCACGAGCTCGGGACGCCGCTCAATTCAGTGCTGGGCTACACCCAGCTGCTCGCGAAAGAGGTCACGAGCGAGGACGGACGAGAGAAGCTCTCCATCATCGAGTCGCAGGTCCGCGTCATGAGTCAGGCGATCCGGAACGCCCTTGACCAAACACGCACGCCGTCGGTCGAGCGTCGGCCCGTCGCCGTCGCCCCTCTCATCGACGAGACGCTGGCACTCCTGGCGCCGGCCCTCAGCGCCAAAGATATCGCCGTCGAGCGCAAGTTCGACGCAGCGCCAGCAACGATCGCGGCCGATCCGCGCGGTCTACAGCAGATCCTCTTGAATGTCCTCACCAACGCCGTGGACGCGCTCGACCCGGGCGGACACATTCATGTCCACGCCGAACCATTCGCGTCGAACGGCGGTCCGCCTGGAGTACGCCTCCGCATTACGGACGATGGCAAGGGCATCGCGCCGCAGGACCTCCAGCTCGTCTTTCAGCCGTTCTTCACCACCAAGGAGATCGGGCGCGGCACGGGGCTCGGGCTCACGATCACGCAGGATATCGCGCGAGCCCACGGCGGAACGATTCACGTCGACAGTGAGCTCGGTCGCGGCACGACCGTCGACATCACGATCGCGGGCGGAGTCGCCACGTGAACGCGCGGCTGCTGGTCATCGACGACGACGCCGTCACCCGGGAACTCCTGACGGAAGTTCTTCACGACGAAGGCTATTCGGTCGAGGCCTGCGAAAGCGGCAGCGCCGCGCTCGCGCGCGCGACCGAGGAAACGTTCGACCTCGCCATCACCGACGTCCGGATGCCCGAAATGGACGGCATCGCGGTCACGCAGGCGCTCAAGACCCGTCAGCCCGAGCTGCAGGTGATCGTAATGACCGCGTTCGGCTCGGTGGAGACCGCCGTCGAGGCGATCCGACACGGTGCTTTCGACTACGTCAGCAAACCGATGAACCTCGACGAGATCAAGACGACCGTGCGACGGGCCCTGACGTCACGCGACTTGTCGGGAGCGTCCCCCGACGGCGACACGCCCATCGTCGACACGAGCGTGGTCGTGGGGCGCAGCCCGGCGATGGTGGAGGTCTATCGGACGGTCGCGCGCGTGGCGACGTCGCCGAGCACCGTCTTGATCCTGGGCGAGAGCGGCACGGGCAAGGAGCTGATCGCCGCTGCGCTGCATCGCCACAGCGACCGCGCGAACCGGCGATTCGTCGCCGTCGATTGCGGGTCGCTCACGGATTCCCTCCTCGAGTCCGAGCTCTTCGGCTACGTACGCGGCGCCTTCACCGGAGCGGTCGGCGACAAGAAAGGCCTTTTCGAAGAAGCGAACGGTGGAACGATCTTTCTGGACGAGATCGGCGACATCGGCGCCTCGATGCAGGCGAAGCTCCTACGGATCCTGCAGGAGTACGAGATCAAGCGGGTCGGGGGGCAGGAGTGGATCCGGATCGACGTTCGAGTCGTTGCCGCGACCAATCGCAACCTCGCGCAGCTCGTTGCCGAGGGGACGTTCCGCGAGGATCTCTTTTACCGCCTGAAGGTCGTTACCATCATGCTCCCGCCGCTGCGCGATCGACGCGAGGACATTCCTCTCCTCGCCGAGTACTTCGTCCGGCGTCATGCCGCGCGGAGCAACAAGCCGGTGACCCACATCACGCCTGACGCCATGAACCTCCTGACGGAGCACCCGTGGCCCGGCAACATCCGAGAACTCGAGCACTGCATCGAGCGGGCGGTCGCCTTGGCGAGCGGCCAGGTACTCACGATCGAGGATCTCGCTCCGGAGCTTCAGAGCGGTATCGACACGACCCTGTTCCGCGGCGCACCGACCCTCGAGGAGGTCAAACGTCGCTACCTGGCGCACGTCCTCCAAGAGACCGGCGGAAACGTCTCGCGAGCCGCGACGATCCTCGGGGTGGAACGACGGTCGCTCCAGCGCATGCTCCGACGCTACGGACTACGGACGAACTGAGGCTTTCTGCCTCGTTCGGCGCGTCATTCGGTCGCACCATCGCAAGTCCTTGATTTGATTGCGCTAACGTCTCTGGTTCGGCGCCTCCTGCGTCCTTCGAACCCGGGCGCGACCGACAAGCGTGCGCCAACCGCCTGAAATGGCAACCGAACTTTCGTGGCATCGCGGTTGCTGAGAACCTTTTCGACGATGCGCATCCTGGTGATCGACGACGACGCCACCTTCAGCCGGTACCTGGCGGAGGTTCTGACGCACCTCGGCCACGTGGCCGAGTGGGTAACGGATGGCCTGGTGGGGTTCGAGCGCTGCCTCGGCCGCACCTTCGACCTCGTCATCTGCGACGTCCGGATGCCCCTGATCCTTGGCACGGAGCTCGCGTCTGAACTTCGTCGCGATCTGCCCAATTTGCCGGTCGTCCTGATCTCGGCGTTCGCCGACGATCAGCTGACGGCGCAAGCCCACGAACGCGGCGCATGGCTCTTGTCGAAACCGTTCGACGCTGCGGGGTTGGGTGAAGTGCTGGAGCGCGCGGTCACCGCGCCGCGCTTCGCCTCGTAAGGAGACATGATGGTGATGATGATGACGAATGAACCCGCAACGATCCCCCTCGAACGCGAGCGTCGGCTCGTGCTCGCGATTCTCGAAGAAGCCGTTCGAAGCTACCAACGCTATGCCTTCGCAACGAACCGGCGCGGTCGGCGCCTCTTCGGGGAGACGTGCGAATGGTTCGACGCTGGCGACGACCCCTGGATCTTCTCGTTCGAGAACATCTGCCATGCACTCGATCTCGATCCCGATCACATCCGCGAAGGGCTCGAGCGCTGGCGACGCGAGCAAGCCCCGCGACGTCCGCTCGTGGCCGTTCCCGTCGCTCCGGGGTACCGTCTGCGGCGCGCCGCCGGTTGATCGTCTGATCCAGGTCCACCCGTTGGGGTCGCGCAGAATTTGCCGCCGCGGACCCTTTCCGCGTAGAATCCGGCATGCTTGAAGCCAAGCGCGGCGCTCGGACGCGACCCCAACGCAGCATACATCTGTTCCTGTTGGAGGAGGCGCTCGCTACATGGCTTCTTCCGACCATCGGCGCAGCGATGCTCGCGCTCGCGATGCTGCTGGATGCGCTCGGACTGATGGCGGATCCGCCGACCGCGCTCCTCGCGGTTCTCGGCTTGCTCGTTCTCGGGGCGTCGACGGTCCTCGGCCCCCTCCTCGGCGAATCGCACGCGGCCCGGACCTCGTCGGCTCTCCTGATTGCCGCGACCATCGCCTGGATCACGATCTTCACAACGCCGTTCGCGCTCCGGCTCTTCCCCGGAGCGCCCGTCGCGACGGCTTCCCTCGAGTCCGAGCACACCGGAGAGGGCCTCACGCTCGGGAGCGGACGTTTCGACCTCGTGCTCGACGCCCACCTCCCGCCGGCGTTGGATCGTCAGAACCGTCAGCTCTACTATGCCCTCACCCTCACCGATGGCGCAGGCACCTCGCAGCGACTGGCCGGCGAGCTCGGTGACCGTTGGCAAACGCGGCGACTAGGTCGACGCGGGACCGCTCCGGTGCACCTCGAGCATCTCTCCGCGAGCCACCCGATCGACGATCCCGCGGGGGGCTCGCTGCGTATCGACGATGTCACCCTCTCCGGTGTCCCCAACGCCACGCTGTCCGGAGCATTCTACCGACACCGGGTTCCGCGCGGTGTCTGGCTCCTGCTGGGCGGAATCTCCCTCGCGATCGGCGCCTTGGCCTTCGATCTCTGGTCGCATCCGCAACGCACACCGGCCGCCACCCTCGTGACCGCTACCGCAACGGGAGCGATGCTGGTGTTCTGCAACTCGGCCGCGGGCCACCTCGGATTGCGGCAGGTGTTCGGCTCGACCATCATCGGAGGCCTTGGAGGGGTGCCAACCGCCGGCCTCGCAGCGTGGTTGGCCCAACGATCGTCGTGGATCCGCGCACGCACATCCCAGCGCGCAAGCTGACCGTCGTTCCCGCCTCGTCGACGACCGAGGGCCGATCATCGGTCGCTCCCGACGTTCCATCCCCACCCGAGGAAGGCGATGCGTCGCAGCGCCGGTGGGTCGCCTGGCTTGCCGTCGCGGGCGGACTCGCCCTCGTGTTGCTCGTCACGCGTGCCGACTTCGATCAGCTGCTCCGCACCGCGAGCAGCATCGCGCCGACGCTGCTCGCGCTACCGGCCCTTGCGACGCTCGCCAGCTACGTCACGATGGCATGGTCTTACCAAGGGATCGCACGTGCTGCCGGCTATCGGCTACCGTTTTGGGAGATGTGCAACATCACCCTCGTCGCCAATACCGCGAACTACCTGCTCGCGACCGGAGGCCTGTCCGGATTCGCCCTCCGCATGTACCTCTTCGCGCGGCGGGGCATCCCCGCCGGCAGCGCGGTACTCATCTCCCTGGTGCAGACCCTACTCACCAACCTCGTCCTGCTCGTCTTCGTCATGTGGGGCTTCGCGCTCTTGCTCTTCTCCCACGACCTGGTAGGGCGCGATTTGATTGCCGCGAGCGTGTTGCTGTTCGCGTTTGGAATCGTCGTCATCGTGACGTGCGCCGCGCTTCTGCGTCGGCGTTGGCGACGGGCGCTGCTCTTCTCCGGAACGCGAATGCTCGATCACCTGCTTCGTCGCTTCGCGCCACATCGACGACCCCGTCGCGCCAAGCTCATACGCTTCCAGCACAATCTGAATCTTGGCCTCGATTTCTTGTTGCGAAGGCCTCGCGACATGCTGGCGCCGACCGCCTATATAGTTCTGGACTGGGTCTTCACGCTGCTCGTGCTCTACACCTCGTTCGTCGCGATCGGGTCGCCGATCGCCATGAGCCACGTGATCGCCGGTTTCGCGATTGGCATGTTCTTCTCCATCGCGTCACTGATCCCCGGTGGTCTCGGAATCATGGAAGGCTCGATGGCCGCCGTGTTCGTCACGCTCGGCGTACAGTTCGAGCAGGCGGTCGTAGCGATTCTGATCTATCGCGCCGCCTATTACGGGCTGCCGATCCTGATCAGCGTGCTGATGGCCCCGCGCGTCTTGCGCGCCTGACTCGACTCAGCGTGGGCCCATGCGATCGAACTTGCCGTCGCGGGCGTCGGCTTCGATCGCAAGGACCTTCGCGAGCCGCCGCGCGTGCCGCGCGGCATTGGAGAACCGTGCCGTCAGGAACGCCCGGATGCACTCCGCGGCCGCCTCGACCCCGATCACCCGAGCGCCGAGGCAGAGGACATTCAGGTCGTCGTCCTCGACGCCCTGGCGCGCCGAAAAGGTGTCGTGGCAGAGCGCCGCCCGTGCACCGCTGACCTTGTTCGCGGCGACCGAGGCTCCGACACCGCTGCCACAAACCAGGATGCCGCGGTCCGCTCGACCCTCGATCACCGTAGTCGCGACGGCACGCGCGAAATCCGGATAATCGGAAGGCGTCGTATCGTACCCCCCGCAATCGACGATCTGATGTCCGGCGTTCTCCAATTCGAGAACCACGCGCGCCTTCAGGGGAAACCCCGCGTGATCGCACCCGATGGCGACGATCATGCGTCGGCGCCTTCCCGGCCCCTCATGGACGTCCGAACACGCGCGGCGACGTTCTCGGCGGAGAATCCCAGCTTCGCCAGATTCACTTCCCCTGGCGCCGACGCCCCGTAGCGATCAAGCCCGATCGCCGCGCCCGCATCACCGATCCACCGCTCCCACCCAAGCGTGACGCCCGCTTCCACCGATACCCGTACACGCACGGTCGGCGGCAGCACGGAGGCCCGATACGCAGCATCCTCCTCGGCGAAGGCTTCCCAACAGGGCATAGAGACGACCCGCGTCGGGATACCCTCCCCAGCGAGCAGCTGCTGCGCCGCCAGAGCCACGTGCACCTCCGCGCCCGTTCCGATCAGGATCGCGACCGGCGCCGCGCCTCCCGCCGGATCGGCGACGACATAGGCTCCTCGTCTGGCTTGGCGCGCCAGGTTCGCATCGATGACCGGCAGCTTCTGTCGACTCAACACGAGTGCCACGGGACGGTGCCTGGCCGCAATGGCGAACCGCCACGCCTCGACGGTCTCGTTCGGATCGGCGGGACGGAACACCGCCAATCCAGGCATCGCCCGCAAGGACATGAGGTGCTCGACGGGCTGGTGCGTGGGTCCATCTTCGCCGAGCGCGATCGAATCGTGCGTCCACACGAACACTACGGGGAGCTCGTTCAGAGCCGCAAGACGTACCGCCGGCCGCATGTAGTCGGAGAAACAGAAGAACGTCGCCACGAAGTTGCGCACACCTCGGTGGTACGCCATGCCGTTCGCGATCGCCCCCATCGCGTGCTCACGCACCCCGTAGTGGATGTTGCGGCCTGCCCCCGTCGTCCCGTCGAACGAGCCCTCGTCCTTGAGGGCGGTGCTCGTCGACACCGAGAGATCGGCGTCACCCCCGATCAGCTCGGGCATGCGAGCCGCGATGGCGTTCAGTGCTTTCCCCGATGCCTGGCGGGTCGCCTGCGCGTCGTTTGCTCCGAAGACCGGGAGTCCGGCCTCCCATCCGCTGGGAAGCTCGCCGGCCTGTCTTCGCCGCCATTCGGCAGCGAGGTCGGAATGCACGCTCGCGTAGCGTGCGAATCGCTCGTTCCACTCGCCCTCCTGCGTAGCGCCGCGCTCGATCGCCGAACGGAGATGCGTTCCGGCTTCCGACGGAACGTAGAAGAACTTCTCCGGGTCGAACCCGAGGACGCGTTTCGCGGCTGCCACCTCCTGCGCACCAAGGGGGCTGCCATGAGCTTCGGAGGTTCCCTGTTTCTTCGGCGAACCATAGCCGATCGTCGTCTGGACGACGATGATTGACGGTCGCGTCGTATCGGCCTTGGCTTCCGCGATCGCACGATCGATCGCGCCGACATCGGTGTCGCCGTTCGCCACCTTCAACACCTGCCAGCCGTACGCCGCGTAGCGCGCGGCGACGTCCTCCGTCGAGAACGCGAGCGACGTCGGACCGTCGAGTGAAATGTGGTTGCAGTCATAGAGGTACACGAGCTTGCCGAGCTTCAGATGACCCGCAAGCGACGCGGCCTCCGCGGACACGCCCTCCATCAGGTCGCCGTCCGACACGATGACGTACGTGCGATGATCGACGATCGTGTGCCCCGGGCGGTTGAAGCGATGCGCCAACGCGCGCTCCGCCATCGCCATCCCGACGGCATTGGCCGTCCCCTGCCCCAACGGACCGGTCGTCGCCTCCACGCCGGGCGTCAGCAACGCCTCCGGGTGACCAGGGGTCTTGCTCTCCCACTGGCGAAACGCCTGCAGATCCTCCATCGACAGATCGTATCCGGTGAGATGCAGCAAGCAGTAGAGCAACATGCTCCCGTGCCCGGCGGAGAGAACGAACCGATCGCGATCGGCCCACCGCGGGTTACGCGGGTTGTGTCGCAGGTGTCGTTGCCACAACGCGTAAGCCATTGGAGCGGCGCCCATCGGCAGCCCCGGATGCCCCGAGTTCGCTTTCTGCACGCCGTCGATGGCGAGCGTTCGAATGGTGTTGACGGCGAGCTGCGCGATGTCCTCGTCCTTCACGGCGACCCCCCTGCAAGGCAACGCTGCTGGGCTGCAGCCATAGCGCGCGCAATCCGCCAGCTCAATCGCTCGACGCGGACGGCGTTGACGCGTCCGCGCACACTCGACCGCCGCGGCGGCAACGCACCGACATTCATTCACTCGGCGGGGAGCCCTCGCAGCAAGCCGTCCTCGATCCACCGAAGCACGATGCCGCCCGCCGTGGCCGCGACCTGATCGGCATCGACGATCGCGGCGAGGCCGACACACATCGCCCCGAAGTCATCGCCCGCGCGCACGTGATCCAGCGCGCACCACTCGATCCCGTCCATCGGAGCCTGGAACACCCGATCGCCCTGCCGCCAAACACGTAGCGAGAACTCCCCTGATGCCCACTCGGCGCCTGGCGCTTCCTCCCAGATCCGGTGCACTGGCCATGCCGCGTGGAGCACCTCGAGCGCCGGGATCGGAGCGAATCGCGTCGTCGGCCAGCCATCAGCCGGCACGGACCCCAGCGCCGCGAGTTCGAGCAGTTCGGCGTCCGGAGCATCGAACACGGCAAGTCGCGCCCATTCGAGCCGCGCCAGATCCGCGAGGTACGGCGGCTGGCCTTCGACCGGGTACGCCTCGAGAAAGGCGCCAAATCCCGATCCGAACCATCGCAGGGAAGGATGCGTCGACGGATGGGCCGCGACATACCGATGCGCGGCCGCCGCGAATGCCTCCGGCCCGAGCACCGCCGCAACACGGGGATAGTCCTCGGCAAGGGCTTCGCTCAACCGCGCGCAGTACATGCGGGCGTAGATGGCGATACGCGCCGGCGCGTCCAACGCACCATGGGCGCGCACAAGATCCCCAAGCTCCGGTGTCTCCTCCGTGTGCGCCCGAGTGACGCATCGGAACATCCTCTGCTGCAGATCACGCAGTGGCGGCATCGGATCCCAGCGCTTCACACTCGACGGTACGCGCGCGCTCGGCCTCGGCGACCAGTTCGTTCCACGGCGGCACGTCCTCGTCCCACTCGATCAACGTGGACACGCGGCCAAGCCGTCCGATCGTCGCACGGTAGAGCGACCACACGTCCGCACATACCGGAGCGTCGTGCGTGTCGAGCAGATGCGTCCCCTGGTCGCGGTGACCCGCAAGGTGGATCTGGCCCACCCTGTCCGCCGGCACGGCCTCCAGGTACTGGAGCGGATCGAAACCGTGGTTGATCGCGCTCACGTACACGTTGTTGACATCCAATAGAATGCCGCAGTCGCTGCGCCGCGCCACCTCGCCGAGGAATTCCCATTCCGGCATCACCGAGTCGACGTAGGTGAGATAGCTCGACACGTTCTCGATCAGGATTCTGCGCCGGAGCATCGCCTGGACGCGATCGATGCGCTCCACGACGTGGGCCAGGGCTTCCTCGGTGTACGGAAGAGGGAGGAGATCGTGTGCATAGTGTCCGCCCACGCTTCCCCAACACAGGTGGTCCGAGATCCACGCCGGCTCGATCCGGGCTGAGAGCCGCGCCAGATCGTCCAGATACCGGACAGACAACGGATCGACCGACCCGATCGACAGCGAGACGCCGTGCAGCACGACCGGGGCGATCTCTCGTGCCCGCTCCAACGCGCGCAGGGGGCGCCCCCCCTGAATCATGAAGTTCTCCGAGATCGCCTCGAACCAGTCGACCTTCGCCGTGCCCGCGAAGACCTCCGGAAAATGCACGGTCCTGAGACCGACCCCATGGCCGAGATATGGTACTCCCATGCCCATTCTCCGTCCCTTCTGCCGCGCCATCCGTCGAATTTCCATCGGGGCTCGCGCAGCTCATCGCGTCACATACGGGATGCTCGTTCCGCACCAAGGATTCGTTCCGGTACGTTTTGCATTGACATCGCCGTCCCGGCCTGGTTGTCCGGAGTTGAACGCAGACGCATCCCCCAGCGAGGCTCGAGATGGCGGCTCCTGGTCCTCCCATCCACTCGAACGCAGGCGAGGAAGCGACCGCCCTCGTCCATGGAGAGGCGAACGCTCGGATCGCTCGCAGCCGGCGTCGCGCCCGATGGATGACGCTCGCCCAACACGGCGATGCGACGGCATATCGCGCCCTCCTCGATGACCTCGGTCCGCAGTTGACCCGCTTCCTTCGCCGGCGGGTTCGGAATGCCGACGATCTCCCCGACGCCTTTCAAGATACCTTTCTGGCGCTGCATCGAGCCCGGTTCACCTACCAATCCCCCCGTCCGATCGAGCCGTGGCTGTTCGCGATCGCCCGCAACGTCGCGGCCGACTATGGACGACGCTGGCAGCGGCGCCGGCGACACGAGCTCCCGACCGACGCGGCGCCGGAGCCGACGGCGGATGCTCCGTCGCGCGACGTCGGATCCGAGCTCGAGACGGCGTTGCGGACGCTTCCCAATCGCCAGCGCGAAGCGCTGCAGATGCTGAAGCTCCAGGACCTCTCGATTCGCGAAGCCGCAGCGCGGCTCGGCACGACACCGGGGGCGTTGAAGCTGCGCGCACACCGCGCGTACCTCGCTCTACGCGCGGCGTTCCGGAAGTAGCCGCATGCGCACCGGCCTCGGACGCGGAGCATGGCGCGGTCCGAGACCCGCGACTTTCCACGCATCTCGCTCACTTCGCGCCTTGATCTTGCGACAACGGCTACGATATGGTGCCCCCCCGTAGGGCGCTTGGAGTCGTAAAGGAGGCGTGGAGATGGAGCTGCCAAAGTGCCAGAAGTGCAATAACGGATTGCTGATACCGTTGTCCGATTATGGCCAGGAAGGTGCCACCGTCGTCTTCAAAGCGTGGGTCTGCACCAACCCGGAGTGCGGCTTTTCCCTCCGCGTCGACAAGGGCGACGTGACGTACGGGAAGAAGATCGAACACAAGCACTAGTCGCCGGACCGGTCCACTCCGCATTCGGGAAGCGCGAAGCCATGCGCTTCCTTTTTTTTGGCCGCCTCCTCGGCGCTCGGGGACCTCCCCGCAGATCGCTTCCGGCTGCGAACCGCGATCCATCCGCAAGCGGCAGCGTTGCTCCGCGTCTTGTGCTCGCGGCGGCAGGTCGCGAAATTGATCGACCACCCGCCTCCGAACTCAAGGCGGAATGCTTGCGGGGCCATGGCCCTTCCCCTATCGTCCGCGACGTGAACTTCGATCTGACGCCAGAGCAGGAGATGCTGCGGCGAACCGTTCGCGAGTTCGCCGAGCGCGAGATCGCGCCGCGCATGCAAGAGCTCGACGAGCGCGAAGAGTTCTCTCCCGAACTCACCCGCGCCATGGGTGACCTCGGCCTCTTCGGCATGACGGTTTCTCCCGACTACGGTGGACACGGACTCGATTATCTTTCCTACATCATCGCGGTCGAGGAGATCGCGCGCGTGAACGGTTCGCAAGCAGCGACGGTCGCTGCCGAGAATTCGCTCGGCATCGGACCCCTCTACTACTTCGGGACCGAAGAGCAGAAGCGCCGCTACCTCCCCGACCTGTGTGCGGGAAGAACGCTCTGGGGCTTCGGGCTGACGGAGCCCTCGGCCGGCTCCGACGCCGGCGGCAGCAAGACGACGGCGCGACTCGAGGGTGACCGCTGGATCATCAACGGCAGCAAGATATTCATTACCAACGCCGGCTCGCCGATGACGGCCGGCTCCACGGTGCAATGCGTAACAGGCACGCGGCCCGACGGCAGCAAGGAAGTCACCTGCATCATCGTCGAGCAGGACACCCCGGGGTTCACGACCCGGACGATGCACAAGAAGATGGTGTGGCGAGCCTCCAACACGGCCGAGCTCTACTTCGACAACGTGAGCGTGCCGCGCGAGAACCTGCTCGGCACGCGAGGCCAGGGTTTTCGCCAGATGCTCGAAACCTTGGACTCGGGTCGTCTGTCGATCGCGGCGATGGGGCTCGGGGGCGCGCAGGGCGCGTTCGAGGCCGCGATCACCTACGCACGTGAGCGACGGCAGTTTGGAAAGCCCATCAGCCAGTTCCAGGCCAACGCCTTCAAGCTCGCGGACATGGCGATGGAGATCGAAACGGCGCGCAATCTTCTCTACAAGGCTTGCTGGCTGCGTGACCAAAGTCGCCCCTTCCGCAAGGAAGCCGCGATGGCGAAGCTCTGGGCATCCGAGGTGATGCGGCGGGTAACCCATGCCTCCGTCCAGATCTTCGGCGGCTATGGCCTCATGGAGGAATACCCCGTCGCACGATTCTATCGTGACCAGCGCCTGCTCGAGATCGGGGAAGGCACGTCGGAGGTGCAGCGACTCGTGATCTCGCGCATCCTCGGGTGCTACGAATGACGCCTACCTGATCAAGCGCTGCACGGCCTTGAACTCGGGCGCCTCGGCGGTGCGAACGAGTTCGAGAAGCCCGCTCTCGACCGTCGCCGGCACCATGCCCGCCTGCAACATCTTCTGCCACCCGATCTCGTAGTCCTCGCGCCGGCGTGCCGACGTCGCGTCGTGCGCGACGTGCACCTGATACCCGGCCGCCAGCAGATCGTGGGCGGTTTGACTCACGCATGCATGCGTCTCGACGCCAGCGATGAGCACTTGCCGACGGCCAATCCGCGCGAGTGCCGAGACGAATGCCTCGACCCCGCAACAGCTCATACTCATCTTCTCGATCACCCGCGTGCCCTCCGGAACGTGGCACGCGACCTCGGCCACGGTCGACCCAACGCCCTTCGGATACTGCTCGGTCACCAGCGTGGGCACACCGAGCATGGCCGCACCCTGCACGAGACGCGCCACCGCGACCGCGACGCGTTCGTACTCGTACAAGACGGACCGATAGCCCTCTTGTACGTCGATCACGACGAGAGTCGCGGCGTCACGCGCCAACAAACCCGGATGACGTCCCGACGACATCGACACGATCAGTGACGGGTCAAGTTGGCGTCATCGCCGTCGAGGCCGAGCAGCGTACCCAGCGCCGCGCACGCCTCATGGAGCGGTCCATCGATCGTATCGCTCACGAGCTGTTCCACGGCTGCGAGATCGTCGGGGCCCGGAGGCTCGGATTCGTGGTGCATACCATGAAGCGCCCACGCCACCGTGCTCAACCGATTGCGGACCTCGGACAAAAGCCCGAGCGCCTTTTCGGGCGACATCTCCGGGGAGTCTTTGCTCTTGTCTGCCATGGGATCCTCCTCGCGTGTGGGTGCAGCCCGACCGATCCATGCACTCTACGCGGAGCGAAGCAGGCCGGCAATTGCGCTCACGGCATCGGCATCGACCAGGTCTCGCCGATGCCACGGATGACCACCCGATCGCCCTGGGGCCCGGCGGCAGTGAGCAGTCGGCGCATGGCGTCTCCGAGTGGCTCTTTCCCGAGCCGGAACGTGTCCCAATGGATCGGGATCAGATACCGCGCCCCGCTCTCCTCGAACATCCGCCAGACCTGCTCCGGATCGGCGTGATTGCTGATCCATGGATCGTAGGCGCCGTTCCCCAGAATCGCGACCGTCACGCCGCGCGCTCGCCCGACCGTTCCGACCTTGTCGGTGTATGCAGTATCGCTCGCGAAGAGCACCCGCGTCGCGCCATATCCGAAAACGTAACCGTTGTAGCCGCGCCAGCGCTCCCACGGCCAACGCTTGCCCCAGTGGTCCACCTCGATCGCCTCGATCTCGACGCCGCCTGCCCCCACCCGCTCGCCCCAGTCGAGCTCGACGACCCGCGGGAACCCAAGCGTCTCCACGAGGTCCCTACTCCGTGCCGGAACCACCAAAAGCGGCGCCTTCGTGAGCCGGCGCAGCGACGGCAGATCGAGGCTGTCGAGGTGGGCATGGCTCACGACGACGGCGTCGATTGGCGGAAGCTCCTCGGGCGTGAGCGCCGCTCGGACGACGCGCTTCGGGCCGAGCGTCAGCGGGCCGACGCTCACCCCGATCCTATCGAAGAATGCGGGGTCGGTGAGGATCCGCGTCCCGCCCAGCTCCACGAGCACCGAGGCATGCCCGACGTATGCGATCGTCAGATCGTCCGCATTCCAACTCCGGGGTGTCGGATGGTTCGGGGCCGGTGCGGTTGGCTGGAGCACCATGCCGCACGCGAACGCGAACCCCCCCACCACGGCAATCACCGCCGACACCGCCGCCCATCGGAGCCACCGCCTCCGAACGATCCGCGGCGACGCGAGACCCCTCACGCCCGAGAGGCGAGCCGACTACGGATTCGAGACGCGCGTCACCGACTCGATCACGATCGGCGTCTCGGGAACGTTTTGGTGCGGCGGCCGCGCGGTGGTCTTCACAGCCTCGATCTTCTTCACGACGTCCATACCGGCAGTGACCTTGCCGAAGACCGCGTATCCGAACCCGGCGGGCGATTCGTCGCGGTGGTTCAGCTGCGCGTTGTCCGCCACGTTGATGAAGAACTGCGACGTGGCGCTGTCGACGATACCCGTCCGCGCCATCGCGATCGTCCCGATGGCATTCTTGAGCCCGTTGCCGGCCTCGTTCTTGATCGGAGCCTTGGTCGCCTTCTGCTGCATGTTCGGCGTGAAGCCGCCGCCTTGGATCATGAAGCCGGGAATCACACGGTGGAAGATCGTGCCATCGTAGAACTTGGCATCCACATAGTCGAGGAAGTTCTTGACGCTGATCGGCGCTTGGAGCTGATCGAGCTCGATCGTGATCTCACCGACCGAGGTTTTCATCAGCACCGAGGGATTCTTGCCCGGGGACGGCTTCGCCGTCGGATCGGCGGCTTGCACCGTCGCTACCGACAGAAAAAGGATCGAAACGAGCGCAAGCGTCGAAGTCAGTGCCATGGACAGCCTCCTCATCCGCAAAGTGGCGATCGCGCCCGTATCCCATGCGACCTACTGGGGGTCAAGCTGACTCCACAACCGGCTCCTCGACGACGCGGGCAGTTGGCGGCTGACGCCCGGCTCAGACATGGGCCTCCACGCCGTCCTCGACGACCTCGACCTCACCTTCGACCGCGAAGCCCATCTCCTCGATCAGCCGACGTGTCGGAAGCACCCCGAGCCCGGGCGTCGTCAGGTAGCCCTCGATGAAAACGGAGTTCGCCGGGTAGAGCGCCAGCCCCTGCCAACTCCCGAGGTTGCGCTCGCGACCTCCGGCGGCACGGATGTCGCTCGCCGGATTGGTGAACCGCATCAGCGCGAGCGCTCGGAGCGCGCGGGTCGCGGCGACCGGACCGGCGTCCGCCAGCGGCGTGCCGTCGATCGATAGCAGGAAGTTGAGCGGCAGCGAATCGACCCGGAGCTCGCGCAACGCGAATGCGAGGTCCACTACGTCCTCGTCGCGCTCGCCCATGCCGACGATGCCGCCGCAGCACACCGCGAGGCCGGCATGCTTCACCGCGCGAACCGTACGCACACGGTCCTCGTAGGTGTGCGTCGTGCAGACCTCGGGGTGGAAGCGGGCGCTCGTGTTGAGATTGTGGTTGACCCAGCCGACGCCGGCTGCTTTGAGCTCGCGCGCTTGGTCTTCGTCCAGGAGCCCGAGCGACACACAGATCTCGAGATCCGGGTGTTCGGCGCGAATCGCTCGGGTCGCCGTGGTCAACTGACCGATGTCACGCGCGCTTGGACCCCGCCCGCTGGTCACCATGCAATAGCGCCGGGCGCCGCGTTCCGCCGCCGCCCGGGCGCCGGCTACGAGGTCCTCGGTCGGGAGCAGCCGGTACGTATCGATCGTGGCCGTCGAGACCGCCGACTGCGAGCAGTAGTGGCAGTCCTCCGGACAGAGACCGCTGCGCGCGTTCCGCAGCATGCAGAGCTTCACCCGGCGACCCCAATGATGCTCGCGCACGCGGAACGCGGACCACAAGAGCTCCCTGAGGTCCTCGTCGGGCGCGCGTAGGACCGCGAGCGCTTCCTCCCACGTCGGAGCCTCGCCGGCGAGCGCCCGCTCGGCGTACACGCCCCAGCGGCTCACGACCAGCCCCGCTGCTCCGCATAGAAGAACGGACCGCCGAGATACATTGCGAACCCGAGCGCGTAGACGAACGCGAGATCGCTCTCCTCCCTGGAAGCCACAATGCCGCGTCCGAGCAACTCGCGGGATTTCTGGTACATGGAGCGCACGCAACGATCGACGATCTCGTCGGCTTCGGCTACGCGAGTGCCGCGCGGCGCCACAAGCGCAGGAAGCTCGCTCCACGGCGCGCCCTTCTTTCCGCCACCGTAGTCGTAGAAGCCGCCCCCCGACTTGACGCCGAACCGTCCCCGATCGCGCAGCTCCGTGACGAGCGGCGGCATCGGCGGGGGCGCCGTGCGCGCGATCACATCGAACATGCCGGCCGCAACGTCGACACCGGCTTGGTCTGCGACCTCGAAGGGTCCGAGCGGAAAGACTCGCTCGCGCATGACCTCGTCGATTCGTTCGATCGGCGTCCCCTCGCGAAACAATGTCTCGGCTTCACGAAAATACTCGGCGAGAGCCGCGTTCACGAGGAAGCCGGGTGAGCCGTCCTGAAGCATCACCGGCACCTTGCCGATCTTGCGGACGAAGCCATGGAGCGCCGCTAGCACGTCCGGCGATGTAGACGGTGTGCGCACGACCTCGACGAGAGCACGCTGCGGATGCTCTGCGGGGCTGAAGAAATGCAGGTTCACGAAGCTCACCGGATTGCCGCCGCCGGCCTGAAAGAACTCCGCGAGGAACCCGGGACCCATTGAGCTACTGTTGGAACTCACGATCGTGTCAGGGCGTACGACCTTCGCGAGCGCTCGGTAGAAAGCTGCCTTGGCTTCCGGATCTTCCTTGCGCGCTTCGATCACGAGATCACAGTCGGCGAGAGCCGAGAGATCGGTCGCGACGGTCACCGAGGCGACCTCGGCATCGGCCGCCGCCGCGTCGATCCTGCCGCGCTTCAAGAGCGGCTCGTACTTCTGCCGCATCCTCCTGGGAGCGTTCGCCGCCAGCTCGGGAACCGGCACGTGCCCCACGACCTCGAAGCCCGCACGACGCGCCAGAAAGGCAATCGCGTTCCCCATGTAGCCGTCAAAGCCGTCGATCCCGACGCGACGGATCGGCCGAGCTGCCACCTTCGCGAGTTCCGCCGGAAGCTTCGTCACGCGCTGCTGGGTAAAGAAGAACCGCATGCCGGCCTTGCCTTCGGCGCTGGTCGCGACCTCGAGGAAGCGGTCGCGCTCGAGCTTGATGCCCTCACGCAGAGGCTTCGGAACTCCTTGCGTCACCACCTCGAGCGCGACGAACGGGGCGCGCGGGTGCTGTCGTCCTTGCGTCGCTTTCAGGATCGTGGGCAGGACCATCGGCGCGATCTGCGCCGCGTTTGAAAGATCCACGGCAGGCCGTACGAGAGAGCCCAGGCGTTCGCGCGCGAAGCGCGCTGCGAACGCCTGAGGATCCTCCCCCTCGGGAACGACGGCATCGATCATGTGAATCGCCAGCGCCTGCTCCGCGCGCAAGCTCTTCCCCTGCAGGATGACCGACAGTGCCGCATCGCCTGCGACCGGATCGGCGGCGTTCACGAGGCCCGCGCGCCGGGGCAGCCGCTGGGTACCCCCGAGACCGGGAAAGATGTTGAGCCCCATCTCGGGAAGGCCGACCGACGATCGCTTGGTCGCGACGATGGCGCGACACGCGAGCGCGAGCTCATAGATGCCCCCGAGCGCGACACCGTCCACGACCGCGACCCAGGGGACGGGACCCTCCTCGATTCGACACAACACCGCGTCGCCGCGATCGATGAGTGTCGCGAGATCCGCCGGACTGCCCTGCATGAGTTCCCCGATGTTCGCGCCAGCGCCGAGACCGTACCGGTTACCGGTCAGGACGACCGCGGCGAGCGGCGCGGCCGCGTGATGTACCCGAATCGCCGCCTCGACCCCGTCCAATTCCTCGATCGCCGCGCGTGACAAGGTGTTCATCCCGCCCTGGTCGAACGAGACGACGGCGAGGTCGCCTTCATACCGTGTCGTGAACGTTTTCATGGGCGCCCTTACTTCCGCCCTCCGGACGCCTTGTCAACCCTTCTCCGCGCACCAAGTTCACCAGCAATAATTGCGTCCGACCTGGCATCCTGGGAGATAAGCCGACGATGGCCGCACCGCCGACGCCGCCCCACCGACGGATGCGCCGTGTGCTGCTGACGGCGTTCGCGGTCATGACCCTCGCGGGTGGGCTCGTGTGGGTGGCTCCCTCGGTGCTCACACCCGTCGTGGCGGCGCGCCTCTCGTCAGCGATCGGCGCTGACGTCCGGATTGGGTGGATAACCTGGAACCCGCTCGCGGGTCGCCTCGGCCTGCACCGCATCGCCCTCGCGCCGAACGCCGGGGAGCCGCCGATCGCGACCGCTCAGGCCATCCAGGTGGACGTCGGCCTTCGGCGATGGCTCGGGGGCGAGCGTCGCCTCGACGCGCTCGTCCTGCGACGTCCCTGGATCGCCCTTCACCGCACAGCCACGGGGGACCTTAACGTTGCCCGGATTTCGCCGATCCCCACCCTCTCCGCAGCGGGAGAGCCCCCGGAATCCGCGGCGGCGGACACGGGACCGCCCACCCCTTTCCGCATCGGGCTCTTCCGCATCCTGAGCGGCAGCATCGAGTTCCGCGATGAAACGACGACGCCCGCCCTCGAAACCTCCCTGCACCTCGACGACGCGAGCGCGCGCGATCTCGTCCTCGCGGGCGACGGAAGCGCCGGGCTCGCCTTCCACGTCGAAAGCCGCCTCGAGAACGAGCCGTTGACCCTCGACGTGACCTACGAAAGCACAGACGACGCCTCGAGCCTGGTCATGAAGCTGGTGGCCGTCGATGCATCGCTGGCCCGCGCGCTGCTCTACCTCCCACTCGGATGGCAGCGAACATCCGGCACGATGGATGCCACCCTGAGCTACGAGCGCCGTACGGAGCGCGGCGTCCTCCGAACCCACATTCTGCGGGCCGATCTCGCCCTCCACGACTTGGCGCTCACCGAGCCGTGGGCCGATGAGCCCATGTTGCAGGCCAAGCGCGTGCGTGTACCGACCCTCACCGTCGATCTCGTCAAGCAACGGACCGATCTCGGCGCGGTCCAGCTCGACGCGTATCGGGCGCTCGTGCTGCGCGACGCCGAGCGACTACACGTGCCGCTCGCGACGGGCGCGCCCGACGTCGCCAGCGATTCGACGTGGGAGACGACGCTCGACCGCGTCGCGCTCGGCAAGGGCGTCGCGATCCTGCGCAACGTCTTCGCGTCGCCGGAAGTCACCGTACCCGTATCGGCCGGATCCATCCGCCTTCCCCAGAACGACGTGGTGTTCAGCTTCGCCGGGACGCTCGCCGGTAGCGGGATCACGCTCGACGGTCGCACGCACGGCGACGCGACGACGCTCGCATTCGGATTCGATGGGCTCGATCTCGCGGCGGCCGCCCTGCTCGTGAACGCCCCGGTCGGATTCACGAAGGGGCGCCTCGGCGGCACCATCGGAGTCGCGCTGTCTCCCGCCGGTGCGACGCTGCGCGGCACCTTCACGGCAACGGAGGCAAGCACCGCCCCAATCGGTCCCCATCCCGAGGAGATCTTCGCATGGCAACGGCTCGACGTAACAATGGCGGAAAGCACCCTCGATCCTCCTCTCGTCCATCTCGAGCGCGCCGACATAGTGTGGCCATACGTCATGGTGCACCGCCGGTCGGACGGCATCTTCCCCTTCGACACGCCGTCGGCGGCGCCCCGCCCACTGACGTCGCCGGGAACGAGCGCCGCACCGCCATGGCTCCGTGTTGACCACCTCGGCATCGAAGGTGGTCGTATCGAGTTCTACGACACCACCCTGCCGCGAGCGTACGGCATCGACTTGACCGATCTTTCGGCCTCGGCGGACGGCATGGCACTGTCGCCACTGGCTGCCGACCGATTCACGCTGAAGGGAGCGCTCGACGAGCTCTCGCCGGTCACGGTCACGGGTCGCATCGAACCCTCCGGAACCACGCTCGACATCGCGATCGACCGGCTGCTGCTTGCCCCGCTCAACCCGTATCTCGTCCCCGCCCTCGGCTACGAAGTGAACGCCGGGCTCGCCCGCGTTTCCTCGGACGTCCGCATCACCGGCAGCAGGATCGCCGCGGACACCGACCTGACCTTGTCTCGGTTCTCCATGCGTGCGTCCGGGACCGATACGGTCGGCGGTCGGATCGGAACGCCCTTGTCCGTGGCCCTCGCGCTCATGAAGGACACCCGCGGAGATATCCATCTCGCGCTGCCGATAGAGGGGGATCTGTCGTCGAGCGAGTACCGCGTCGGCAGCCTGCTGCGCGAGGCTCTCGGCACTGCGCTGCTCGGAACGCTGCGGGCGCCTCTGGGATTCCTGCGCGGTCTCTTCCGGAAGGACGAGGGCGAGCGGTTCGATCTCAGGCCCGTCCCCTTCCCCGCCGGGAGCGCGACGCTTGGCGCGGAAGGCGAGGCCCGCCTGGCCGTACTGGCACGCCTGCTCGCCCGCCAGACGGTATTACGCGCGGTTCTCATCCCGGCGCCGACTCGCGCCGATTTCGATGTGGTCACGGCGGCCGGTGTCTCCCATCCGATCGACGCACTGGCCGCGCTCGCACGCGAGCGTGGCGCCCTCGTCGTCGACCGCCTCGCGCGTGAGCACGGTCTGGACCCGCGACGCGTCACGATCGAGCCATGGACCGCTGCCGAGCCGGACATCGAGGGCGAGCCCGGCGTAGACATACAGCTGCGAGCGGACTAGCCCGCTCGCAGCCTTGCTCGGCCGTTCCCCATACCTACCAACCCAATGAAGACGGCGACCATGGCGGCGACACCGTCGGGGGCGCTCGTCATCTCCTCGATCGGCTTGCCCGAGATGGAACACCGCGCGATCCGTACTGTCGTCGCGGTACGTCCAGCCGGTACGGACGTACACCCGAAGCTTCTCGCAACCGGCAGACTCTGCTCAGTGAGCGGCGCGGCCCGTGAAGTGGTCCATGCTGTGGTTGACGCCGAGAAACTCCATGATCGCGTCGAACGCTCCGATCGGCAGCAGGCGTCCGAGCCAGGTCGTCCGCACCACGCCCGGGAGGATCAGCCGACGCTTGTTGCGCACGATCGCGTCGACAATCCGATCGGTCACCCGCTCCGGATCGAGGATCGGTAGGATCGCGGGAAATCGCGTCCGTACCCCAGCGAACATTCCGGTGCTGATATAGAAGGGACACACCACGGTCGTCACGACACGACTCCCGAGGCGGCGCAGCTCCAGGCGCAACGATTCGTCAAACCCCACCGCGGCGTGCTTGCTCGCGCAATAGTCGGTCATCTTCGAGATGCCGACGATCCCGGCCGCGGACGCAATCGTCACGATGTGCCCGCTGTTACGCGCCAACATGGTTGGGAGGAACGCTCGCGTCATCCAGAAGAGCGCCAGCACGTTCACATCGAACGTGAGCTCGATCTCGCGCGGCGTCGCGTCGAGCAGGGTCTTGCCGGTCACCACTCCCGCGTTGTTGATCAAGACGTCGATCGGCGCCCGGGCGAGAGCGCGCCCCGCCGCCGCCTCGATCGCTTCGCGGGAGGAGACATCGCACACGTCGGTCTCGACGCTCCGGCCCGCGGCCTCGATGTCACGCCGGGCCGCTTCGAGTCCTGCGGCGTTCACGTCCCACAGCACGACGTGCGCCCCGCGTCTAGCGAGCTTTTGGGCGAGCAACAGGCCGAGTCCACTGGCCGCTCCGGTGATCAGCACCCGGCGACCGGCGATCTCGCTCATCGCCACGCCTCGTCAGCGCGTCGTCGTATCACAGCCCCTCGACCAGACTCGTGCTGAGATAGCGCTCGGCCGAGCTCGGAAAGACGGCGACGATGAACTTGCCGGCCATCTCCGGGCGGTCGGCCACCTGCAGCGCCGCCCACGCGGCCGCGCCGCTGCTGATGCCGCACGGAATGCCCTCGAGACGCGCGACCTCACGGGCCGTCTTGATCGCATCCTCGTCCTTCACCTGGACGATGCTGTCGATGACTCGGGTATCGAGGATCTCCGGGATGAAGCCGGCCCCGATCCCCTGGATCTTGTGGGGACCGGGAGCCCCGCCCGACAGCACCGGCGACGCCGCCGGCTCGACCGCGACCGTGTGGAACGACGGCTTCCGTTGCTTCAATACCTCGCTGACCCCGGTGATCGTCCCGCCCGTCCCGACGCCCGAGATCAGGACGTCGATC
Source organism: Deltaproteobacteria bacterium (assembly GCA_020848745.1). Taxonomy (NCBI): domain Bacteria; kingdom Pseudomonadati; phylum Myxococcota; class Myxococcia; species Deltaproteobacteria bacterium. Next base: position 24,102 of record JADLHM010000150.1, read on the forward strand.
TGTCCGTCGGTATCGTCCCAGAGCTCGTTGGCGGTCGTGCGCCGATGGATGTCGGGATTCGCCGGATTCTGAAATTGCTGAGGGATGAACGAGTTCGGCGTGCTGGCGGCGATCTCTTCGGCTTTGGCGATCGCACCGCGCATGCCCTGCGCTGCGGGCGTCAGCACGAGCTCCGCCCCGAGGAGACGCAGAAGCACGCGGCGCTCCTGCGACATCGACTCGGGCATCGTCAGGATCAAACGTATGCCGCGTGCGGCACACACGAATGCCAGGGCGATACCGGTGTTGCCGCTCGTCGGCTCCACGATGACCGAGCGCTCGCTGATGAGATTGGCGCGCTGCGCGGCATCGATCATGCTGAGGCCGATGCGATCCTTCACGCTCGAGAGCGGGTTGAAGAATTCGAGCTTGGCATACAGCCGCACGTTGCGCCCCGCCGTCACGCGATTCAGGCGTACCAATGGGGTCCGCCCGATGGTCTGGGTGATGTCGTCGTAGAGTCGAGCCATGCACCTCTAGTAGCGCACCCGCCTTCGAGCGCAAACAGCGCCGCCCTCCTCGAAAACCCGCTGGACGTCACGATCCCTCGGGGCTAGAGTCTTTCCATCGGTACTCGATCCGAGGTTCACACAGACCTCTACGAGCCGAGCTCGGGATCGAGGCCGGAGGGTGACATCGGCGGTCGCTCCTCCGGCGGCGGGGCTTGGGCCCGCTCGGTGCTCGCGCCGGAAGAAAGGAGGTGGTCCAGTGACGTTTGTCTCTACGGTGATCTGTGAGGTGGTCGCCTCCTAGGCGTACCCACACGTAACGTCGCTGGGTCGTGCTCCGGAGGCCCAGGCAACCACCGAACCCCGATGGTCCCCGCTTCACCGGCGGGGCGGCGCGTCGCCGCGATGGCCATCGGGGTTTTTCTTCTGCGACACCGAGACAGCAGGAGGCGGACGTCCTGTAGGTTCGCTGACGCACCGCGAATGCGCCGCGCTGCGCGATCCGCGGCATACGGTCACCCTACTCGGCGCGGCTCCGCGTACTTCGGGTTGGCGATGGCGAGTCGCTCGGTAGCAGTCGCGCGGAGGTGGGCGAGGACGGCCGCCCCCCATGAGCCATCGTCGGCTGCTCCGGCGCGGATCCGTTCGGCGAGCGCGGCGTTCAGCTCGCGTACGGCCGCTCGGAGCGTCTCCTCGCTCGCAGGCGCGTTCAATGACGGCCTCCCCAGAAGCTCCACGAGGCGACGCCACTCAGCGCGAAGCAAATGCTCGCCGTGGACGATCTCGCGCGCCACGATGGCAAGGACATTGACGGCGACCCGCGCGTGGAACTGCTTCGTTCCCTCCAGCGCCGGGACGACCTGCTCGTCCAGGAACGCGCGCACCGCTTCGAGAAGCTCCGGGGCATCGGGACGATCCTGCATGGATCAATCCACCAGCTCGAGCAGGTCGTGCTCGGCTTCCGCCGTCCGCCGTCCGATGCTCGCGAGCTCGACACTCCGCACACCACCGTCGAGATAGGTACGCGCCTGTGCGATGCAAATGACCGCCCACTTGAGGTCGCCGAGCGCTTCCCAGAACCGCACGACGTCGGGATCGACCGGCTCTCCGCTCGCCTCCCCGTAAGCGCGAAAGAAGTCCGCACGCTCGCCGATACCCCCGACCGGTAGAGCACTTCCGAAGCGCCACGCGCGCACGCACATCCATCCGAGATCCTCCATCGGATCGCCGACGTGGGCCTGCTCCCAGTCGAGCACGACGCGCACACCTTCCGGCCCGAACATCACGTTGCCGATGCGGAAGTCTCCGTGCACGAGCACGCGCCGACGGCTCGAAGGCAAGCGCCGGGCAAGCCAGCGGAAGCCGTACTCGATCACTGGGTGCGGCTCCGGTGCGAGCACACGATAGAGCTGCTCGTAGCGCCTCAGCTCGGCCGTCGCGGGATGCTCCCAGTCGCGTCGACCCGGCAAATCGTCCAGCGACGCGTCCAGGGGCACTGCGTGGATGCGCGCGAGAATCGCGCCGAGCTGCGCCGGCATCACACGTCGCGCCGCCGCGTACCTCGGCTCTCGCAGGAGACGGCGCGCGAGCGTCTCGCCCTCGATCCGCTCCATCACGAAGAAACACCCTTCCAATACCGCCGGGTCGTCTCCCAGCCAGAGCACCGCCGGCACCGGTACGCCAGCGGCATGCGCGACGCGCAGCACGCGAAACTCGAGCGCCCGATCGGTCCCGACATTCGTCGGACCCGGATCGCGGCGCAGGATCAAGGTGCGCGTCGGGCCGTCGGCAAACCGAGCGTCGAACGACCACGTCTCGCGCGATGCTCCACCCGCGACACGGCGCAGATGCTCGACCATGACGTCACCCTGACCACTGGCCGCAGCCAGAAAATCGCGGAGGCGGGATGCCAACTCGTCCGGACTCACGCCCCGGTGCATACGGCGGCCCTTCGCCGGAACGCAAGACGACCGGATTGCGAGGCGTGTGCACGCGTGGCAGAAACCCGGAACCTTCGCTCGGCAAAGGAGATCCCCATGCAGCTCGTCGCAGGAAAGGTCGCCATCGTCACGGGCTCCGGACGAGGTATCGGCCGTGCCACAGCGGAGCTCCTCGCGGCCCACGGCGCGCGCGTGACCCTAAACGACCTCGGTGCCGAGGTTGCCGAGGAAACCGCCACGGCGATCCGCCGGAAAGGCGGCGAAGCGCTCGTCGTCGCCGGCTCCATGACGGATCCGAAATTCCCCGATAGGCTCGTCAAGGCGACCGTCGACGAGTTCGGCGGGCTCGACATCATCGTGAACAACGCCGGCTACACGCACGACGGTGTGATCCACAAGATGTCCGACGAGCAGTGGGCTGCGATGCTCGACGTCCACCTGACGGGCCCGTTCCGCCTCCTGCGCGCCGCGTCGCTCTACTGGCGCGATTGGGCCAAAGCCGAGATCGCCGATGGGAAGCAGATCATGCGGAAGGTGATCAACGTCTCGTCGACCTCGGGCGTCGCCGGCAATGCTGGCCAGGTGAACTACGCCGCTGGAAAGATGGGTATCGTCGGCGTCACCAAGACGCTCGCCAAGGAATGGGGCCGGCTCAACATCAACGTCAATGCGGTTGCGTACGGCTTCATCGAGACCCGACTCACCGCCGCGAAGGAGCCGGCGAGCACGGCAGAGGTCGACGGGCAGATGGTCGAGCTCGGCATTCCCGAGGAGATGCGCAAGGCCGCAAAGCGCATGATCCCGCTCGGCCGCTCCGGCACCCCCGAGGAGGCCGCCGGTCCCGTGCTCTTTCTCGCCTCCCCGCTCGCAGACTACGTGACGGGGCACGTGGTCCTCGTGACCGGCGGCAGCTACATGTGAGCTACGGTGCAGTGCCGTCGGGCTCGCCGACGCGATACGCGACCACCGCATTCGAGCTGGCGCCGGCCACATAGACGTTCCGGCCGTCCGGGCTCACGGCGACGCTGCGCGCGAAGGCGAGGCACGGTCGGCCAGGCGCGCCGCGCTGCTGCTCGAGGAAGGTGAGCGCTCCGGACCTCGGATCGCGCTCGAACACCGCGACCGCGTGGTCGAGCGTGCTCGCCGCATACAACCGACGACCGTCCGGGCTGACCGCGGCCCAGAGTACCCCATAGAGACCTTCGACCCCGTCGAGGCCTTGCGCGACGAGATCCACGAGCCCGAGCGCGCCGCTCGATCGATCACGTCGGAATATGCCAATCGTGTCGTCGCCCTGGCGGGGCGCATAGACGAAACTGCCGTCCGGACTGATGGCGATGGAATGCACCCCCACGAATCCGAGGTCGGCCTCCGGCGAAGGAGGTCGCAAGGTCAGGTGACCGGTCGCCTTGTCGCGCGCGAATACCGTGAGCACACTCTGGTCGCCGCTCGCGACGTAGAGCTGTGCGCCGTCCGGACTGATCGCGAGGCCGAGCGGCTCCGCGATGCCGCTCACGCCGAGCACGCCCTGATGCTGCACCTCGACGAAAGTCAGCCAACCGGTCAGGGTGTTGCGCCTGAAGACCGCGATCGCGTCCGACTTCTGACCGCTCGCGTACAGGAACTCTCCGTCCGGACTGATGGCAAGGGCGCGGGCATAGCGGATACCTTCGACGCCGGCCGTTCCTTCCTTTTGCGCCTCGAGGAACGTGAGCGCCCCGGTCCCGGAATCACGTGAGAACGCTGCGATCGCGTCGTCGCCGGCGCCGGCGACGTACACGAAGCGCCCATCGGGGCTGACAGCGACCGCGGAAGCGTAGGCGATGCCATCGACGTTTCCGACCCCGTCTCGCTGGATCTCGAGCTCGCTGAGCGCACCGTTCCCTGGATCGCGAGAGAAGACGGCAACGGCGTTGCTGCTCGGGCCCACCGCGTACGCGTTGCGCCCGTCAGGGCTCACAACCACCTGCAGCACGCCTGCAAGGCCGCGCACGCCGCCCTCTCCCTCGATGACGACATTCACGAAATCGAGAGCCGCCGCTCCCGCGAAACCCGGAGCGACGACGGTCGCAACGCCCAGCGAAAGCGCTGCGAGGCCGAACGCGGGTGTACGGCGTCTCGACCGCATGCCCGAGGTCTAGCAGGGCGCCGATCCCTTCGCGACCCACCCTCGCCGCACGACCCGGCGGTCGTGCTCCTCCGCCCGGCTCTCGAGTTGCGGGGCCGCACGGCGGACGCTACTTCACCCTCGTGCGCGGGTTCATCTTGCAGCCGACGTACCGTGTCGTCGGCAGCACGCCTGAAGTGCATCTCTACGGAACGC
>JADLHM010000151.1 GCA_020848745.1 Deltaproteobacteria bacterium
GTGCACCCAATCGCCCGGCTCCGCGAACGGACGGTTGGTGGTGGCGAGGGCACCGGCGAAGGATTGCTGGGTCCCGGGGATGACGTCGCAGGTCGCTCTTCCGGGACGGGGTGTGGCGAGGTGGGCGATAGCCAGCGCCGCGAACGCGACCGAGCCCCGCCACGGGCGACCCCGCCAGCGGTCACGAGGTGAGAGCATCGAGCGCGCGTAGCGACTCCACGGAACCTTCGTCAAGGACATTCGTCAGCGTGTCACTCGCGTCACCATCTGGGTGACGACGCTCGCGGCGCGGCATGGGTATCTCCGCTGTGGATGCCTGTCGGGCGGATCTTGGATCTCTTTCCTCTCGGAGTGGTGGTGATGGATGCGGATGCGGTCGTCCGGACCACGAACCACCTCGCGCGCCGGATGCTTCAGGAGGGACCTCTGCGACTTGCGGGCGGACGGGTTCAAGCAGATCGGCGTAACGAGGCAGCGGCGCTCGCGAGGCTCTTCGAAGGCACCTGCCCACATGCCGACCGAGGTGGCTTCCACGCGCGCGGAGCGTGTCACGTCATGCGCGACGATGCGCGCGGCAAGTTCGTTCTGTTGGTCGTCGACAGCCATGCAATCTCAGGCGGGCCACCCAGCGAGTTCGTACTCCTCATTCAGGATGTCGAATCGTCGCCGGCCATCTCGGAAGATGCGTTGCGAGCGTTGTATGGCTTGACGCGGAGGGAGGGCCACGTTGCGGCTCGCCTCATCGGCGGAGCCAGCGTCGCCGCCATCGCAGCGGAAGTTGGTGTCAGCGCAAACACGGTGCGGACGCATCTGAAGCGCATATTCGGCAAGACAGGTGCGAGCTCGCAGAGCGCCTTGATGCGCATCGTCCTCAGCGGCCTGCCTGCGCTCCACCTGGGCAATGGTCGGCATGGCGGCGGCAAGTTCGGTAGCGTCGCCAATCGTTTCCGCCGGGGACAAGCTGTGCCGCGATGACGCAGTCTTCTTTTGTCGTCGTCACCATATGGGGGACGCAATGGTTCAGGCGGATTGGTTATCAGCGATGCAAACCGTCCCACATCGCGAGATTTCAGCAATCGTCACGTCCCTGAGGCAGGCATGGGGGAGGCAATGGTGCGAAGACCAGCGTGGGTGTTTGTGATCGTGGTGTTCAGCGTGGTCTTCGATGGGTCGTTCATCCACGCCCCTTATGCGGTGGCTGCGCCAGGGACGAGCGGAGAGTCCATCGAGTGGATCGGCGGGGACGTCGGCGTTCCGAAATCGGTCTATGAGCGGTGGCGTTCGGCGGGCAGGGCCGCCATAGGTCCAGCGGCCAAGTGGCCTGCTGGAATCGTACCGTACGCGTTCGATGAGGTGTCTGACCGTGCCCTCACGACCCAAGAACGCAGCCGCGTCGTTACGGCAATGGGCGAGTTGGCCAGCGTCGCGAATATCCGTTTTTTTCCTTCGTCGCCTGGCGCAGGCAGCTTGACGATTCGGCGCGTCGTTGCCGCTGACCATTTCGATGGTGGTGGGTTCTACTTCTCGGCGTGTGGTGTCGGGTATTGCGCTGGCGGAGGTGAGCTCGCGCTCGCGGCCAATACTGGAAGCGGCGTCGTCAAGCATGAGCTGCTGCATGCACTCGGATTTTGGCATGAGCAGGAGCGCTCAGATCGGGAGTCGTATGTGCACGTAGAGGCGGCCAACATCCGTCCGGGGATGGAATCGCAATTCGACACCCAAGCGAATACTGCAACAGGGCCCTACGATCTCAGCTCCATCATGCACTACGGCGCGTGCGCTTGGAGCAGGTGCGGCGCCAATTGCTCATCGTCGAATCCCGCTTGTCGCACGATCACTGTGCTTGATCCGACCAAGCAATCGCGGATCGGCCAGCTCTGGACATTGAGTGAGCTCGATTCCCAGGGGCTGAATCGCTTGTATCCTCGGAACCCCGAGCTCTACGCGGTCGACGTCCAGGTTGACGGGAGGATTGTCGTCGTCGGGCAGGAGCTCAGCGGCGACGCCACGGTTGCTACGGTGCAGCGCCTCGACCGCTACGGCAATCTCGACTCGACCTTCGGGCCCAATAGGCGCGGCTTCGTGCGGATGGCGTTCAACGGCCTCACCGACAATCGCGTGCGGGCCGTGGGCATCCAGTCCGACGGGAAGATCGTCGTCGCGGGGGACGTCAACAACGGCTCCACGCCCGTGGCGTTGGTCGCGCGCCTGGATGCCTTTGGAAATCTCGATCCGACGTTCGGCCCTGGCGGGAGAGGCTTCGTCACCGCGGCGTTCGGTGGCACGCCCGACAATCATCTGAACGACGTCTTCATCCAGGCCGATCAGAAGATCGTGGTCGTTGGCCATGTGAAAGGTGGCCCGGACAACGACCGCCACGACGTCGCGCTCATTGCGCGCTTCGATACGGCGGGCAATCTCGATCCCGGGTTCGGCGGTGGCAAGGGCTATCAGACCTTGGAATTCGGCGGTGTTTTTCCGGACTATCTGACCGCCGTGGACCAAGCTCCTGGTGGCCCGATCGTCGTTGCGGGGTATGTGCGCGGCGGACCCAGCAACAATCGTCATGACGTCGCGCTGGTAGCGTACTTCGATAACTCCGGAAATCTTCTGGTGCATCGGACGCTGGAGTTCGGCGGGCTGTATCCTGACTACCTGAAGGCGCTGGCGGTGATGTCCGACGGTCGCGCCGTGGTGGGCGGTTTCGTATACGAGGGCGCAACGCCGCGGGGGGTCGTGGCGCGCTTCACGGGCGGAGGAGACCTGGATCCGTCTTTCGGAGGCGGGACGGGCTACAACGTCTTCCCATTGGCGCTCGGAACGTCGTGGGTCGACGCCATACTGCTGCAACCGGATGGGTCAGTAGTCGCCGCGGGTAAGGCCATCCGGGCGGGGACCAGCCGAGAAGTCGCCATGAGCACGCGTCTCACGGCATCGGGTGCCCGCGATGGACAGTGGGGGCCCGACGGTTCGGGGTTCGCGTTGCACGAGTTCACGCCCGTTCACAGTCGGGTAACCGCGATAGACCAGCGAATCGACGGTAAACCGCTCGTCGTCGGCTACGGTGACGACGGGAATCGGCTGCTGGGCTTCGTCGCTACGCTCACCAGCACCGGCGCGCTCGATAACAGCTTCGGGCGAGGCTGCCTTCGTTTCGCTGATGGGAGTGGCTCGGGCGGAGGCTGTGTCTGCGAGCCTGGCGAGGCATGCGCATGTGGCGACGCGTCGCCGCTGCTTTGTGTCGGCGAGAAGATCCGCTGCGTCAACAAGAAGCAGGCCGCCACGATGAAATGCTGGCAACGTTGCACGAAGACCCCCGAGAGCGGGTGCGGCGCAGCGCTCGCGTCGTGCGTCGCGGACGCATGGCTCAAGTTCGCTGGCGACAGTGGCGGCACCGCGGGCTGCATGTCGAAAGCCGAGCAGCGGCAGAATGCCGACATCGTAGAGTCGCTCTGCCTCACTATCGGAGACGCGGACGAGAGGGCGGCGGAGATAGCGGCGTTCGTCGAAGACGTCGCCCAAGCGGTGTCTTCGAGCGTGCCGCCGCCGCACTCCGATCAGTGTGCGCTGGGCAAGCAGCGTTGTATCGAGAAGAAGTTGGCCGGCGCGCTCGAATGCCAGCGCGCATGTCTTCGCGACCCGAGCCGATGCGGGACGTCCTTGATCACCTGTCTCGCGAAAGGCGACGCGAAGTTCCATGGCCCCGGAGGAGACTCCGCCCGGAGTTGCTTCGCGCGTGTCGAAAGCAAGCAAGCGGCCGAGCGCCCGGAAACTCTATGTGCGACAACCGGCGATCGTGAAGCCATCGGGGGCGAGATCGATGCGTTCGTCGCCGCCATGGTGGCACGGTTGAGCGCGCAATGAATGGACCAGGGGGTTCTCACCTAGCTAGGATCCTGATTCGCTGTCGAAAAGGAGGCTCTTCGTGAATAGCCGGCTCGTCCGCGTCGTCGCTCTATGGTTCGCCGTCGTTGGGTTCCCGGAGTCCATTAGTGCGGCGCCGTTGGACGAAAACGGCCAGGCGAGCGATGTCGTTTTTGAGCGCGACGCGCACGGCAACCGGATTCTGCCGGACTTGGCGAAAGCTCTCGCGGCTCCACATCGCCGTGGTGCACGTTCGGCCAACGAGCTGTCGTTCACGTTCGACTCTCCGGCCGAGCCGTGGACCGCCGCGAAAATCGTCGAGATGTCTACGACGCTGGGGGATTTCTACCCGATCGTGAAGACCATATACGGCCCGCCGGCGTTCGGCATCACGGTCAACGTGCGGAAGGACTCGAACCTCACGACACCCGGTCAGTACAACCCTTCGCTGAATGAGATAGTGTTGCATCCCGCCTCGCAGGCGTCGACCTGGGTGCACGAAATGATCCACGCGTTTCGCGACGATTATGTCTGTTGGCTAGCGACCTATGAGGAAGGAATGACGCGTGCCGCAGAGATCGAGTCCTTTGATCAGCTCGAGACCTACACGTCCGTAAACGAGGCTCACGGCTATCCGTACGACGTGTATTACGAGGCACTGAACCGGGCCGGGGTGGGGGCGACGAACGGTGTCTTCTTCGGGGGCTTGCCGGGTTTCGGGCTGCTTCGATATCAGCTCTCGGGTTATGCCTGGGGTAAGGCCTTGATCGAGAATCCAAATTTTCTCGAGTCGTTCAATGAACAGCTCTATGCACAGATGCTCATCGACCCCTCTACGACCGGCACCGAGGCGAGCCTGCTCGCGATCGCGGCGGCTGTGCAATCGCAGGTGGAGGGCGTCGCCTTCGGGCCTTGGTACGCCCAGCAGCACGTTTTCGATACGACGCCCCCAGTGGGGTATCAGCTCTACCAGCGCATCAGCAGCTGCACGTTCGACCTATTCGAGCGAACCGCCTCGGGACAAGAAATCCCGCAAGCAAATGTCCCGATCTCTTGGGCTGCGTACGACCATAACGATGAGCTTTTCGACAGCGGTACGCATTCGACGGATGGCTCCGGAATCATGGACCTTTGGCCAACTATTCCAGCAGGCTATCGCGGCCGTATGACCGTCGTCGGATCAGCATCCACTCCGGGCGGCGTCGTGACGAGCACGGCGGTGCGTATGGTCGCCGAACCGGATGGCGTGTCGGGCGTCGTCGTAGGGGCATCGACGGGCACGGTCACCGTCACGCCCCTCGACGATCCGGCGTCGACGGTCAGCGTTTCGGTCGTGGATGGCGCCTTCAAGGCGCCGTCGCTCAAGACGCTTCGGGGGCGCTTCACGGCGGAGTTCGTCGGTGAAGATCTTACGACCGCCATGACGCGGTTCACCAAGGACCGCAGCGATTATCTCACGATCGTGACATTGACGTGTGGCGACGCAATCGTAAACGGGACCGACGAGTGCGACGACGGTGACGACGTCAACGGTGACGCGTGCGACGGCAATTGCACCCTACCTGCGTGCGGAAACGGCGTGTTGGCGCCTGGCGAAGACTGCGACGACGGCAACCTCACGAACGGCGACGGGTGTAGCGACGGATGCCTCATCGAGCCCGATCCGACCGCGACGCCGACGCCCGCCGTGTCGCCGACGCCGACGGCTTCACCAACGCCGACGACGACTGCGTCGCCCGCGGTGTGCGGCAACGGCGTGGTGCAGTTCGGCGAGGAGTGCGATGACGGGAACTCGAACGGCGACGATGGGTGCTCGGTAAGCTGCCAAATCGAGCCGTGTACGGCAGGCCCTCCGAGCTTCTGTCGCCAAGAGCTGATTGGCGGCAAGGGTCAGCTCAAGATGCAGCGCGACGCGGCTGACCCCGAGAAACGCCGCATCCAATGGAAGTGGAGCAAGGGTTGGGCGACTCTCAAGCCCGCGTTCGGGGATCCCATCGGCACCGAAGACTACTTCGTCTGCATCTACGACCACGGAACGCTGATCTCGACGACGACCATTCCAGGCGGCGGCACGTGTGCCGGAAAGACCTGCTGGAAGGAGACGCCGAAGGGATACGTGTATCAAGACAAGGAGCGGACTCCGGATGGGGCTCAGCAGTTGAAGCTGATCGGCGGGGTCGGCGCGAAGGCGCAGATTCATTTCAAGGGCGGCGGAAGCAATCTGGACGTCCCTGTACCCGGCGCTCTCGTCGGTCCCGTGGTCGTTCAGGTCAGGCAAGCGAGCGATCCGACGACGTGTTGGGAGTCGACGTTCAGCGTCCCGTTCGGGAAGCAGGACGCCACGTCCTTCGCCGACAAATCAGACTGACGCCTCCGCTCGTCAGGACCTCAAAGCGCACTTGCCACGGCCCGGCGATCGACGGCGGTCGCCGTCCCACCGTCTCCCCTGCGAGGCTCTTTCTAGGACGACCGATTGCGCTTTGTCCGTCGTTGCGTCGTTCGCGCGCCACGCGTCATCAGTTGATCGACCGACAATGCTCCAAGGAGTCGATGACGTTGCGCTGCGTAGTCCCCATGCCCCTGTTGCGTCTGCATAGTGAAGCGAATCGCACCCGAGGGCCCGAGGCGCTTCACGAGGGCATCCCAGCCTTCGGCTCTGATTTCGCTGCGTGGCCGACCCCACCCCGGTCCGCCGTCGCGTGATGTCGTATCGGTCGCGACCGGTGGCTCTCGAGTCGGCACAGCATGTCTCCATGACGGCGCAGCCGCAGCTGACGAATGTCAACGTCACGCATCATCCTCGTGGAAGCGGTTCACTATTTGGTCGTGTGCTCTCGCATAGTCACCAAATGAGTGACGAAAGATCGATGCCGCGACTGTAGTGTGCGCTGCGACCTGGGCCACACGATGCCCCCACCCGAGATCGTCGACAGAGAATCCGTGCCGTTCGTGGAGGAAGACATGTCCATCAAGCGCATCGCATCGCGTGGCGTGCTGAGCTGTCTCGTCATCGCGGCGAGCCTCAGCATTTGTCTGCCCATCACCGAGGCGGCGACCGGGTGTCCCGGCGCGCTCGTCTACCAGGCCGACAACACGAGCACGCTCGACGCCGGTTGGACGGGCAGCTTGCACGACCTGCCCGTCATCGGGTGGTCGCTCCGCATGGGGATCGGCGGCTGCGCGGGCA
>JADLHM010000152.1 GCA_020848745.1 Deltaproteobacteria bacterium
CGAGCAGCTCGTCGACGACCGGGGCGGCGCTCGTCGCCGAGCGGTCGAAGAGCTTCGTCGGGGTGAGCTTCAGATCGCCGGAGCGGCCGGCGGCGAGCGTCTGCGCGAACTCGAAGCGGGCGAGGAACTGTCCGCTCGAAAGCCAGGCGAGGCCGTTGTTCCAGCCGTTCACGCCGGGCGGCTCGAAGAGGTTCATGCCCATGTCGCCGAGGTGGTCGGGGAGGGTCTTGGCGTTGGTCGAGGCGCGCGTCGCGCGGATCGCGTGGAAGGCGAACTCGCAGGGGTTCTTCACCGTCTGGCTCTTGGCCGCGTCACTGTAGAAATCGTCGTGCAGGAAGATCGATCGCAGGAGGTCGCGGATCACGAAACCGCCGGTGATGAACGGGCCGGTGACCTCGTCGATGCGCGTCTTGGTCGGGCTCGGGTAGGCGAAGTACTCCCAGAGCTTCTTCGCGAGGAAGCGCGGCATCGTGAGCGCGCCGTCGCTGTCGGTGCGGGCGAAGAGCACGTCGAGGACGTTGGTTGCGGGCGGCAGCAGGGTGCCGCTCGCGTCGACCACGCCGAGATTGCCCGTGACGCCGAGGACCGTCTTGCTGCCGCCGTCGAACCGGGTGGGATCGAAGACGCCCGCGTCATCCTCGATCACGAAGCCGGTGAGGGCGCGGGCCATCTCCTGGACGTCGGTCTGCGAGTAGTTCGGCATCCCGTTCAGGTCGTTCACGCCGAGCGCGAAGAGCTCCATCACCTCCCGGCCGTAGTTCTCGTTCGGCTTGCCGACCTTGTTGCGGTTGCCGTCGAGGAACTCGAGCATGGCCGGATCGCGCGTCACCTCGAAGAGGAGGGTCTTGAAGTCGACGAGGCCGTGGCGCCGGAAGAGCGCGTTCTGCCGCGACATCCAGAGGTTGTTCTTGACGATGCTGACTGAGCAGGCGAAGTGATCGTGCCAGAAGAGGCACATCTTCTCCTGGAGCCGGCGCGTGGTTGCCTTGACCATGCGCTTCGCCCACCAGGTGCGCAGCGCCGCGAGGTCCTCCGGGTCGGTGGCGGCGCTGCCGGACTTGCCGGGGCCCTTGGCGCCCGTGCCCTTGACCGTGACGAGCTTCTCGACGGCCGTGGCCTGTCCGTAGCGGACGTACTTCTCGACGTCGCGCTCGTCGCCGCCGAATCCGGCGCGCGAGAGAAGATGCGCGGCGTTCTCCGCGTCCCAAGTGACCATGATCTTCTCCTCCTTTGGAAAGGCGAAGGATCGCGAGCGGTCGTCGGGGAGGAGCGGTGGGCGAGGGCGACGACGAGATCCGATCCGGCCGAAGCCATGCTTACCAAGCGGTCAGGCCGGAGCCAAGCTTTTTTTTGCCAAGACCGGGTACGTGTTGACCCGCCGCGGCGCCTGTGACCCTTGCTCGGGCGATGCCGCGCCTGCAGGTTGGAATCGAGACGTCGTGTGCGGAGGTCCGGCCGCTCGTCGCGGCGGGCTTGCGGCACGTCGTGATGTGGAACGTCGGTCCGCTCGGGGCCGGCGGGAGCCCCGCCGACCTGGCGCGGCGGACGCAGCTCATCTGGAAGCTGAAGAAGCTCGCGACGCGGGTGGCGGCGTGAGCGGACGGACCCTGCTCACCGGCGCGACCGGCACGGTCGGCCACGCGATCGCGCGGGCGCTTCTCGCGGAGGGGCGTGCCGTGCGCGCGCTCGTGCGCGACGTCGAGCGGGGCCGCGAGCTCGTGCCGGATCGCGTCGAGCTCGTCGCGGGCGACGTCACCGATGCGGCCTCGGTGCGGCGCGCGGTCGCCGGCTGCGACGTCGTGTACCACGCCTCCGGTCTCCCCGAGCAGTGGCTCCCCGATCCCGCCACCTTCCGGCGCGTCAACTACGAGGGGACGCGCCACGTGCTCGAGGCCGCCCTTGCCGAGAACGTGCGATCGTTCCTCTACACGAGCACGATCGACGTCTTCGTGATGCCGCCCGGCGAGCCCTTCGACGAGTCGCGCCTCGACCCCGCGCCGAAGGCGACGCCGTACGAGCGATCGAAGCAGGAGGCCGATCGCCTCGTGGCCGCGGCGCTCGAGCGCGGCCTGCCGGCGCGCTTCCTCCATCCCTCGGGCGTGTACGGCCCGGCGCCGGTGCCGACCGGGGTGAACGACTTCGTCCGCCGGCTCGCGCGCGGCGAGATCCCGATGCTCCTGCCGGGCGGCATGCCGGTCGTCTTCGCGGCCGACGTCGCGCGGGGGCACCTGCTCGCCGAGCGCAAGGCGCCGGTCGGCGGGCGCTTCATCCTCAGCGAGTCGTATCGGAGCCTCGAGGACATGGCGCGCGTGGTGCAGCAGTACGTGCCGACCGCGCGCATCCCGGCGATCCTGCCGCGCTGGGTCGCCAAGGCCGTCTCCACGACCGGCGAGCTGTGGGCGAGGTTCAGCGGCATGGCCCCGCTCATCCCGAGCGGTCAGCTGCACTTCCTGACCATCGAGGCGCGGCCGTCGTCCGCCAGGGCGCAGCGCGAGCTCGGCTGGGAGCCGACGTCGTTCGCCGACGGCGTGCGTGTCACGATCGCCGATCTGAAGGCGCACGGGCTGATCTGACGCACGGGCGCGGCTGGCACCGCCGGCGCGTCCTCGCTACAAACCGCGAGCCCACTTCGAAAGGACCCCGCCATGATCACGACGCCCCCGCCCGATCTCTTCGGTACACCGGAGCACGAGCTCTTCCGGCAGACGGTTCGGAAGTTCGTCCAGGAGGAGATGCTGCCCCGCGCCCGTGAGTTCGATCAGAAGGGGCGCTTCGACAAGGCGCTCTACCGGCGCATGGGCGAGCTCGGCATGCTCGGGCTCCGCTACGACCCGAAGTGGGGCGGCGCCGGGCTCGACTGGTCGTATACCGCGGTCATGTTCGAGGAGCTCGCTCAGTGCGACAACGCCGGCGTGACGATGGGTATCAGCGTCCAGACCGACATGGCGACGCCGTCGCTGCACCAGTTCGGCAGCGACGAGCTGCGCACCCGCTACCTCGTCCCGGCGGTGCAGGGCGAGATGGTGGCGGCGATCGCGGTCACCGAGCCCGATGCGGGCTCGGACGTCGCCGGCATCAAGACCCGCGCCGTCCGCGACGGCGACGACTGGGTGATCAACGGCAGCAAGATCTATATCACCAACGCGGCGACCGCCGATTGGCTCTGCCTGCTGGCGATCACCGATCCGGAGGCGGGCTACGGCGGCTATTCGCAGATCGTCGTGCCGACCGACTCGCCGGGCTTCACGTACCAGCTGCTCGACAAGATCGGGAACTGGGGCTCGGACACGGGCCTCCTTTTCTTCGAGGACGTGCGGGTGCCGGTCGCGAACACGATCGGCGAGATCGGACGCGGGTTCCAGCAGCAGATGATGCAGTTCCAGGACGAGCGCCTGATCGCGTGCATCAGCTCCAACGCCGCCACCGAGGGGCTCTGGGAGGCGACCCGCACGTACTGCGAGGAGCGGGTCCTCTTCGGGAAGCCGCTCAGCAAGATGCAGGTCACCCAGTTCAAGTTCGTCGAGATGCTGACCCAGCTGGTCGCCGCGAAGGAGCTCACCTACGCCTGCATCCGCAGGCGCATGCGCGGCGAGGACGCGACGCGCGAGATCTCGATGGCGAAGCTCTTCACCGGCCGCATGTCGCGCCTGGTCGCCGACCAGTGCATCCAGCTGCACGGCGGCTTCGGCTACATGAAGGAGAGTGTCGCGGGGCGCGCCTTCGTCGACTCCCGCCTGATCTCGATCGGCGGGGGCGCCGACGAGGTGATGATCCACTACCTGGCCAAGATGCTCGGCTTCTGAGCTCGACGGAGCATCGCCGCTACGGCGCGAGCGCGCGGCTGGCGAGCTCCTTCGCCCAGGCGTAGTCGGGCTTCCCGGTCGGCGCCCGCCTGACGCTCTCGACGCGGACGAAGGCGCGGGGGAGCTTGTAGCGTGCGAGCTCGGCGCCCGCAGCGTCGCGGAGCTCGTCGTCGGTCGCGCGCGCGTCGGGACGGAGCGCCACGACGGCCGTCACCTGCTCGCCCCAGCGCTCGCTCGGCGTCCCGACCACGAGCACGTCGTACACGGCCGGATGGCGCTTCAACGCCTGCTCGACTTCCTCGGCGAAGATCTTCTCGCCGCCGCTGTTGATGCAGACCGACTCGCGGCCGAGAACCCGGATGGTTCCGTCGTCGTCCAGGTGCGCGCGGTCGCCGGGGATGGCGCAGCGTACGCCGGCGATCGTGGGGTACGTGCGCCGGGTCTTCGCCTCGTCGCCGAGGTAACCGAGCGGGATGTGGCCGGTGCGGGCGAGCCAGCCGATGCTGCGATCGTCGGCGGGGAGCCGGCGCGTCAGTCCCGCGTCGACGACGAAGGTGTGCTGCTGGTCCATCGTGAAGCCGCCGCCGCTCGTGTTGCCCGCTGACATCAAGCTCGCTCCCTGAGCGCCGGTCTCGGAGGCGCCGAAGCCGTCGGCGATCATGATGTCGGGGAGACATTCGAGGAAACCGTGTTTGAGCGGCGCGGAGAAGATGGCGCCCCCCGAGCCGATCACGCGCAGGCTGCCGAGCTCGTACGAGCCCGCACGCAGCTGGTCGAGGAGCGGACGGGCGAAGGCGTCGCCGACGATGGTGAGCGAGACGGCGCGCTCGCGCTCGATGGTGCGCCAGATGTCGTCGGGATCGAGACGGCGGGTCTCGCGCGGTACGATCACGGTGCCGCCCTGGTGGAGCGCGATGAACGCCGTCCAGTGGCCGGCGCCGTGCATGAAGGGCGGCGCGGGGAGGATGCGGTTCATTTCCCCCCAGGCGGTGCGCGCCACGACGTCGGCCATGCTCGTCACGGCCTCCTGGCCGGGGACCTGGCCGCCCATCGCGGAGAAGAAGATGTCGGCCTGCCGCCACAGGACGCCCTTCGGCATGCCGGTCGTGCCGCCGGTGTAGACCATGTAGAGGTCGTCGTCCGTCGTCGCGACGTCGACGGGATCGGCCGAGCTCGCCGCGAGCGCCTCCTCGTAGTCGCGCGCGCCGGGCAGGAGCGGTTGGTCGGTGCCGTCGGCGACCTGGAGCATGAGCGCCATGGACGGCAGCTTCGGCAGGACGCGCGCCAGCATCGGGGCGAAGCTCGCGTGGTAGATGACGGCGCGCGTTCGCGCGTCGCGCAGCAGGTAGACCAGCTCGTCCTCGACGTAGCGGTAGTTGACGTTGAAGGGGACCGCCCGCGCCTTCGCGCTCCCGATCATCGCTTCGAGGTACTCGTGGCCGTTGTAGAGGTAGAGCGCGACGTGGTCTTGCCCGGATTCCCAGGGCGCGAGCTCGCCGCGCTCCCGGTGGCAGCCGAGCTCCGTGCCGAGAAGGAGGTGCGCGAGGCGGCGCGAGCGATCGCGCAGCTCGCGCCATGTGAGACGACGCGTCGTGGTGACGATCGCCTCGCGCTCGGGAACGGCGGCGGCGATGGCTTCGTTCAGATCGGCGAGCGTGTAGGCCATGCGGAGCGAACGCTAGTGAAACACGCCCGCTGCCGCAATCGCCGGGCGGGCGCGCGGATGCTGGACAACGGAATTGAAACATGTTTCAAATCCGCTTCCATGGGCTCGCGGCCGCGCCTCGACGTCTCGCGCTTGCGGACCGACGACGGCGTACCGAAGGCGCGCCTCGCGGCGAGCCAGCTGCGTCGCCACCGGCGCATCGTCGAGGCCGTCGTCGAGCTCGCGGAGAAGGGCGGGTTCGAGGGCGTCCGCCTGCGTGACGTGGCCGAGGTCTCCGAGGTCGCGCTCGGCACCCTCTACAAGTACTTCCACAGCAAGGAGGACATCCTCCTCTTCGCGCTGACCGAGGAGATCGAGAAGCTCGAGCACGCGATGGCGGCGCATCCGGTCGCAGGCAGGACGGCCCTGGCGCGGGTCACGCGCTTCTTCGAGCGGGCGACGCGCGGGATGACGTACCGGCCGCAGTTCGCGCGCGCGATGCTGCGGGCGATGGCGTCGGGCGACGCGCAGGTCGCCTCGAAGGTCGCGAGCTTCCACTCGCGGATGACACGCCTCATCGTCGCGGCGCTGCGCGGCAAGCCCGTGGATCTCAGCCGCGACCTCTCGCCCGCGACGAGCACGGAGCGCGAACGGCAGGTCGCGTTCATGCTGCAGAACGTCTGGTTCGCGTCGCTGGTCGGCTGGGCCGGCGGCTTGCATCCCGTGAAGGACGTCTCCGAGCGCGTCCGGACCGCCGCCGCGCTGATGTACACCAACTACACCGAGGGATGAACCGTATGGCCGAGACCGCATCGGGCCGCCTCACGGCGGCGCACGTGTTGGAGTATCCGTATCGCCGGTCCGTCGGGCCGGTGATGGGGGCGTTCTTCACGGGATTGACGGAGCGCCGCCTGCTCGGCGTGCGCGCCCGCGACGGGCGCGTGCTGGTGCCGCCCGTCGAGTACGACCCGGAGAGCGGGGAGTCGATCGGCGAGATGATCGAGGTCGGGCCCGGCGGTGTCGTCACGACCTGGGCGTGGGTGGAGAAGCCGCGCGCCAAGCATCCGCTCGATCGGCCCTTCGCCTGGGCGCTCGTCCGGCTCGACGGCGCCGGCAGCGCGATGCTCCACGCCGTCGACGCGGGGAGCGCCGCGGCGATGCGGACGGGCATGCGGGTGCGGCCGCGCTGGAAGGCCGAGCCCGAAGGAAACATCCACGACATCGTGTGCTTCGAGCCGGAGCGCGCATGAGCGAGATCACCAACATCGTGACGCCGATTCGCCTCGACTACACGTATACGGCGGGGCACGCGACGCAGCGCTTCCTCCTCGGCATGGCGGAAGGCCGCATCCTCGGCCAGCGCTGCCCCGAGTGCGCCAAGGTCTACGTGCCGCCGCGCGGCGCCTGTCCGAAGTGCGGGGTGCCGACCACCGACGAGGTGGAGGTGACGGGGAAGGGCACCGTCACGACGTTCTGCATCGTCCGCATCCCGTCCGACGTGCTGTCGGTGCCTCCGCCCTTCACGTGCGCGCACGTGCTGCTCGACGGCGCCGACCTGCCGTTCTTCGCCCTCATCCAGGAGTGCGACTTCGACGCCGTGCGCATGGGCATGCGCGTCGAGGCGGTATGGGCGCCGAAGGCGGAGCTCGCCGCGACCTTCGAGAGCATCCGCTACTTCCGGCCGATCGACGAGCCCGACGCGCCGTACGAGACCTACAAGGAGCACCTCTGATGCCGTCGCGCGACGTGGCGATCGTGGGATTCGCGCAGTCGGCGAGCGTCCGGCGCGAGGCCTCGAGGAACGAGGTCGAGATGCTGATGCCGATCCTGCAGGAGGCCAAGCGGCAGGCGGGCCTGCGGGGACGGGACATCGGCGTCACGGTGTCGGGGAGCTGCGACTACCTCGCCGGGCAGCCGTTCGCGTTCGTGAGCGCGCTCGACGCGGTCGGCGCGTGGCCGCCGATCGTCGAGTCGCACGTCGAGATGGACGGCGCGTGGGCGCTCTACGAGGCGTGGGTGAAGCTGCAGACGGGCGAGGCCGACTCGGCGCTCGTCTACGCCTTCGGGAAGTCCTCGATGGGAGACCTCCCGGAGGTGCTGACGATCCAGCTCGATCCGTACACGACGGCGCCGCTCTGGCCCGATGCGGTCTCGCTCGCGGCGCTCCAGGCGCGGGCGTACCTCGAGAAGACCGGGACGAGCGAGCGGGATCTCGCCGAGGTGGCGTTCCGGAGTCGGCGCGCGGCGGCGGCGAATCCGAAGGCGCAGGTGCGGACGTCGGCCGACGCCGAGACGCTGCTCGCCACGCCCTACCTGGTCTCGCCGCTGCGCGCCCACGACTGTCCGCCCATCTCCGACGGCTGCGCCGCGATCGTGCTCGCCTGCGGCGACGCCGTGAAGAAGAGCGCGATGACGCCGGTCTGGATCCGCGGCATCGACCATCGCATCGAGGCGCACGCGCTCGGCGTCCGCGACCTCACGACGTCGCCATCGACGAAGCTCGCCGGGGAGAAGGCGGGCGTGGGTAAGGGGCGGGTCGACCTCGCCGAGCTGCACGCGCCGTTCACGCACCAGGAGCTGATCCTGCGCGAGGCGCTCGGCCTCGGGGCCGGCGTGGACGTGAACCCGTCGGGCGGCGCGCTCGCGGCGAATCCGATGATGGTCGCGGGACTGGTGCGCATCGGCGAAGCGGCGGCGCGCCTCGCCGGCGGGGCCGGGAAGCGGGCCGTCGCGCACGCGACCTCCGGGCCGTGCCTGCAGCAGAATCTGGTCTGCGTGCTGGAGAGGGACTAATGGCAGAGCGTTGCGCCGTCATCGGCATCGGTCAGACGAAGCACGACGTGAAGCGCACCGACGTGTCGCTTCCGGGGCTCCTGCGCGAGGCGGTCGATCGCGCCTTTGCCGACGCGGGCGTCGGCTGGCGCGACATCGACGCGGTCGTGATCGGCAAGGCGCCCGACATGTTCGAAGGCACGATGATGCCCGAGCTCTACCTCGCCGACGCGCTCGGCGCGGCCGGGAAGCCGATGCTGCGCGTGCATACGGCGGGCAGCGTCGGGGGCTCGACCGCGATCGTCGCGGCGCACCTGATCCAGGCGGGCATCCACGAGCGGGTGCTGACGGTCGCCTACGAGAAGCAGAGCGAGGGCAACGCCATGTGGGCGCTCACCGTCCGCATCCCGTTCCAGCAGGCGATCGTCGCCGGCGCGGGCGGCTACTTCGCGCCGCTCATCCGCGCCTACATGCGGCGTTCGGGTGCTCCCGAGGACACCGGCGTCAAGGTGGCCCTCAAGGACCGGCGAAACGCGCCGAAGAACCCGTACTCCCACCTCGTCTTCCCCGATGTCACCTACGAGATGATCGAGGGGTCGCCCATGCTCTGGGATCCGATCCGCTACATGGAGACGTGTCCTTCGTCGGACGGCGCGTGCGCGATGGTGCTCGCGAGCGACGCGGCGGCGAAGAAGGCGAAGCACAAGCCGGCCTGGGTGCACGGCACCGCCATGCGGAGCGAGCCGACCATGTTCGCGGGGCGCGACCTCGTGAACCCGCGGGCCGGCCGCGATTGCGCGGCCGAGCTCTACAAGAAGGCCGGCATCACCGATCCGCGCAAGGAGCTCGACTGCGCCGAGGTGTACGTTCCGTTCAGCTGGTTCGAGCCGATGTGGATGGAGAACCTCGGGTTCGCGCCGGAAGGGGAGGGCTGGAAGATGACGCAGGAGGGGGCGACGGCGCTCGACGGCGACATGCCGATCAACGCCTCGGGCGGCGTGCTCTCGTCGAACCCGATCGGCGCCTCGGGCATGATCCGTTTCGCCGAGGCGGCGCTGCAGGTGCGCGGCCTCGCGGGGGAGCACCAGGTGCCGGGCGCCGCACGCGCGCTCGGGCACGCCTACGGCGGCGGCTCGCAGTTCTTCGCGATGTGGATCGTCGGGAGCGAACGGCCGTGAGCGCGCCCGGGGCGCGCCGGCATGCGGACGGGCGGACCGGCGTGCGGCCGACGGCGGGCGCGTCGTGAGGTTCTGGCAGTCCGTCGCGTTCGCGGCGCCCGACGAGCTGCTCGAGCTCGCACGGACCGCGGAGCAGGTCGGCTTCCACGGCGTCTTCTGCTCCGAGCACGTCTTCTTTCCGGAGCGCCTCGCCTCGAAGTACCCGTATTCGCCGGACGGGACGCCGCTGTTCACCGCCGAGACGCCGTGGCTCGATCCGTGGGTGCAGATCGCGGCGATGGCGGCGGTGACCCGGACCCTGCGCTTCGTGACGGGCGTCTACATCCTGCCGCTGCGGCATCCGCTCGAGGTGGCGAAGACGGTGGCGAGCGTGGCGCTGCTCTCGGGAGACCGGGTCGGCCTCGGCATCGGCGCCGGCTGGATGCGGGAGGAGTTCGACGTCCTCGGCCGCGAGTTCGCCGGACGCGGCAGGCGCATGGACGAACAGATTGCCGTCCTGCGCAAGGTATGGGCGGGCGGCATGGTCGAGCACCACGGGGCGCATTACGACTTTCCGCGCCTGCAGATGTCGCCCGCGCCGCGGGTGGCGCCGCCGATCCTGATCGGCGGGCAGAGCGAGGCGGCGTTCAAACGCGCGGCGCGCCTCGGAGACGGCTGGGTCGGGTCGGGGCACGCGCCGGCGCAGGTGCTGGAGGTGATGCGGCGCCTGAACGAGCTCCGGCGCGCGGCGGGCCGCGAGCGCGAGCCGTTCGACGCGATCCTCGTCCTGAGCGCGCCCGCGGAGGTCGACGACCTGCGGCGCTTCGAGGACGCCGGCGTCACCTCGCTGGTGAGCTGGCCGCTCACGTTCACGCTCGGTCCGCAGGCGACCATGGACGAGAAGCGGCGGTACCTCGAGGCCTACGCCAACGACGTGATCGCGAAGCTGCGCTGAGGCCGGTGCGCGGCCGCGCACCGGCCGCTTTGAAAGAAATGAAACCCGTTATACTTTTCCCGTGTCGCGTCGCCGGTGGCGACGCCAGCCTCTCCCAAGGAGCTTCCGTGCACACTCGTCGCAGCGACACCTTCGGTAGCGACCCTGCGGGCGCGTGAGCGTCGTCATGGCGGAACCCGCGCTGATCTACGAGAAGGAGGGCCACGTCGCGACCCTCACGATGAACCGGCCCGAGGTGCGGAACGCCTTGAACGCCGAGATGCTCTGCCGCCTCGCCGACGCGTGGCAGGACGTCAACGACGACCCCGGGATCCGCGTCGCCATCCTGACGGGCGCGGGCGAGCAGGCGTTTTGCGCCGGCGCCGACCTCGACCGGCTCGTGCGGATGATGCAGGGGCAGCGCCCGCCCGAGACCGACTACGACCGGCGGATCATCGCGGACGTGCCCATCATTTATAAGGGGCTGTTGCGGAACTACGACGTCGTGAAGCCCATCGTGGCGGCCGTGAAGGGGTTTTGCGTCGCCGGCGGCAGCGAGATCCTGCAGACCACCGACGTCCGGATCGCCGCCGAGGACGCCCGGTTCGCCATCGCCGAGGTGAAGCACGGGCTCTTCCCCATGGGCGGATCGACGGCGCGGCTGGCGCGGCAGATCCCGTTCTGCCACGCCATGGAGATCCTCCTCATGGGCGAGCAGTTCTCCGCGGCGGACGCCCTCAGGATCGGCCTCGTGAACCGCGTCGTCCCGGCGAGCGAGGTGATGTCCGAGGCGCGGCGTTGCGCCGAGGTCATCGCGCGCAACGGTCCGCTCGCCGTACAGGCCGTGAAGCGCTCCGTGCTCGCGGGGCTCGGCCGACCGACGGCCGAGGCCCTCGATCTGGAGCAGCAGTTCGGGATTCCCGTGTCGATGTCGCAAGACGCCAAAGAGGGGACGCGCGCCTTCAAGGAGAAGCGCACCCCCGTCTTCCAAGGACAGTGATGAAGATCCATCTCGGTCTCCTCCAGGAGCTCGTCGCGGAGCTGCTCCCCGATCACGAAGCGATCATCGCCAAGGATCGCATCCTCACGCACCGCGATCTCGCCGAGCGCAGTCGCCGCTTCGCGCGCGTACTCGCGGCGCGCGGCCTCGGCTGCCGCAAGGAGCGCGGCGAGCTCCAGCCCTGGGAGTCCGGCCACGATCACGTCGCGGTCTACCTCTACAACTGCCCCGAATACCTCGAGGCGATGTACGGGAGCTACAAGGCGCGCGCGGCGGCGGTGAACATCAACTACCGCTACAAGGCCGACGAGCTGCACTACCTGCTCGACGACTCGAGCGCGCGCGCGATCGTGTACCACGCCGTGTTCGCGCCGCTGCTCGCCGAGGTGCGCGGCCGCTTGCCGAAGCTCGAGCACCTCTTTCAGATCTCCGACGAGTCCGGAAACGCCCTCCTACCGGGCGCGATCGACTACGAGGCGGCGCTCGCCTCCGAGCCGGCGACGATGCTGGCCCTGCCGTTCAGCTCGGACGACCTGTACGTCCTCTACACCGGCGGCACGACCGGAATCCCGAAGGGCGTGCTCTGGCGGCACGAGGACGTGTTCTTCAACGGGCTCGGCGGCAATCTGCCGCACTTCGGGCGCCTCGACACCGAGGAGAAGCTCCGCAGCCACATCACGATGGGCGTCGGCGGCCGGTCGCTCATCTGTCTGCCGTTCATGCACGGCGCCGGGCAGTGGAACTCGTTCAATTCCTTCCATCGCGGCGGTACGATCGTGCTTCCCGACGAGACGAAGCGGCTCGACGCGCACGCGGTCTGGCGGGCGGTCGAGAAGTACGGATGCGACCAGATCGGCATCATCGGCGACGCCTTCGCTCGGCCGCTCATCAGCGCTCAGCGTGAGGGCAAGTACGACCTCTCCTCGCTGCGCGTGCTGGTGAGCACGGCGGCGGTGCTGTCGCCGACGGTCAAGCAGGAGCTGCTCGCGGAGTTGCCGCCGGTCATGGTGATCGAGAGCATCGGCGCTTCGGAGCTGGGGATGCAGGCGATGGCCAACGACACGGAATCGGGTCAGAAGGGCCTGCCGGCGTATCAGCTCCGCGAGGGCACCGTGCTCCTGAAGCAGGATCGGAGCGGCGAACTCGCGCCGGGAACCGACGAGACCGGATGGATCACCAGCACCGGCGACCTCTGCCTCGGGTACATGGGCGACGAGGAGAAGACGCGCGCCACCTTCCAGACGATCCACGGCAAGCGGTACGCGATCGGCGGCGACCGCGGGCGCTTCCTGCCCGACGGCCGCGTGCTCTTCCTCGGACGCGACTCCTCCTGCATCAACAGCGGCGGCGAGAAGATCTACGCGGAAGAGGTGGAGCGCATCGTGAAGAGCCATCCGGCGGTGTACGACGCGCTCGTGGTCGGCGTTCCGAACGAGCGCTGGGGGCAGCAGGTGACGGCCGTCATGGCCCTCGCGCCGGGCAGCGCCGCGCCCACGCTCGAGGAGCTGCGGGCGCACTGCGCGCCGCATCTCGCCGACTACAAGCTCCCGAAGGGCATCGTGATCGTGCCCGAGGTGGGGCGGGCGCCGAACGGCAAGCCGGACTACGAGTCGGCGAAGCGGGCGGCGCTCGCGGCCGACTGACCATGGCCACACGTCGGCGGACCCGGAACCCCCGCGTCTTCGGTGATCATCGAGATAGGTGGCCGGAACGCGTAGTGTCCCGTTTCATTTGCGCGGGGCGGATCAATCGGTGGCAGCAGGCAGGCGGGTCGGGGACGGGTCCTACGGTCGCGGGGTCGCTGACGCCCAGCGCTTGAAGCCCGCCGCAGCCTCTCCGCCCTGCGGTCAAGCGAGCTGCCGCTCCCCGGACCCATCCCCGATCCGCCCGCCTGTTGCGTCATGATCACCCGAGCTCTCGGAGCCGACGGTTCGGGACGGAAGTGTCCACGGCCGTGGATCGTCCTTGCCGCCAGGACTCGCCGGCGGGTGGGTCTGGGAGTGCTTCGGGGAGCCCCACCTCGCTCGCCGTGCCCTCGGAGAGGGCGCGCAAGCCAGGGCCGCACCGGCGGGCAGTAGGCGCGGGGTGTCAGGAACCGGGCGACCGTAGATGGGATCCCGGACTCACTCGGCGGCGACACCACGCGAAGACCGATCGCGGCGGATCGAGACTCCAGCGGACGATCAACCCGAGACACTACCCCGGGACGTCACGTCTCGACGTCGCTGAACGCGGGGTCTAAGGTGCGGCCGTCCCCCGGCGGGGGAACGACTCCAGAAGGAGGCCGACGTGACCACCATCGATCCGGCGACGCTCGACGTCGCGAGCCCCGAGCACTACGAGCAGCACGGGTATCCGCACGCCGAGTGGACGTGGATGCGGCGCCACGATCCGGTCTTCTGGTACGAGCGGCCGAACGTCGACCCGTTCTGGGCGATCACCAAGCACGCCGACATCATCAAGCTCGGGAAGCAGCCCGAGCGCTTCCTGAATGCGCCGCGGATGGCCGTCTTCACGCGCGATCTGCCGCCGCCGGAGGAAGGCACGTCCCGCCACCTCCTCAACATGGACCCGCCCGACCACGGCAAGTACCGCAAGGTGACGAGCCAGTGGTTCACGCCGCGCGCCATCCGCAGCATGGACGCCAAGGTCGCCCGGGTCACGCGCGAGGTCCTCGACGCCGCCGCGGAGGTCGCCGACGCGGACTTCGTGCGCGACGTGTCGGCGAAGATCACGATCGCGGTGATCGCCGAGATGCTGGGCGTGCCGCGCGCCGACTGGGACAAGCTCTTCCGCTGGACCAACGAGATCATCGCGCCGCAGGATCCGGAGTTCCAGCACGGCGCGACGGCGCAGGCGACGATCGACCAGGCGCGCATCGAACTCTTCATCTACTTCGACGAGCTCGCCAAGCGGCGACGCGTGGAGCCCGCCGACGACATCGTGAGCGTCGTCGCGAACGGCCAGGTGAACGGGGCGCCGCTGCCGCCGGTCGAGCTGCTGTCGTACTTCTTCCTGCTGGTGGTCGCCGGGAACGAGACGACGCGCAACGCCATGACCGGCGGTATGCTCGCGCTCCTCGAGCACCCCGGCGAGTGGCGGAAGCTGCGGGCCGACGCGGGGCTGGTCGACCGCGCCGTCGAGGAGATCGTGCGCTGGACGACGCCCGTCATCCAATTCTGCCGGACCGCGACGGAAGACTACGAGCTGCGGGGCAAGACGATCCGCAAGGGGCAGGCGGTCTGCCTCTTCTACTCGTCGGGGAACCGGGACGAGGAGGTCTTTCCCGATCCGTTCGCGTTCCGCGTCGACCGCGATCCGAATCCGCACATCGGGTTCGGGATGGGAGAGCACGTCTGTCTCGGCGCACATCTCGCCCGGCTCGAGTTGCGGCACGCGTTCGCGCAACTCCGCGAGCGGCTCGTGCGTTGCGAGTCGAGCGGGCCCGCCGAGCGGGTGCGCTCGAGCTTCGTCGGCGGCATCAAGCGCGCGCCGATGCGGTGGGAGATCCGCGCGACGGCGGCCTGAAAGACCCGGCCGTTCGCCGCTTCCGCCGGCGGGTGTCACAGCGCTGCACGATGCCGTGACGGCGCACCGCCGGACGCCCCGAACCGTCGGACCCTCGTGGATGTGCAACCTTCCGATTTCGCGCCGTTTTGTCCGTGTGCTCGCCATGTGACACCAGGACCGTGCCTATAGAGCTCTCGGCACGGCGCATGCTTCTTCGTCCGCGTCGGATGGCGCCGAGTCCGAGCGCTTGCCGGCCCGGCTGGGTTCCTGTACCGGGTCGCAGGGGTGGTTGCCGCAGCGGCGGTGGAAGCGGGGTGGTGGTGGGTCAGCCGAGCCGAGCTCTTCGCGTCTCCTCTACACGATCGTCGATGAGTGCGACTTGCTCGAGCAAGGACCGCGGCGTCCGCGCGGCGAACCGTGACGCTCGCCGCTTTTGTGCCGCGCAACTGGGTGGCGCGGCGCGCGTGCTGCGGACGCACGAGCGCGAAAAGCCACGACTCCGCGATGGCGTCCGCCGTGCGGCGCGCTTCGTGCATCCGCTGTCGCTCCGTGACCGTCCAGCCACGAGCCCGCGTTCCGAATCCTCTCCGTCGGTGGTCACCAACTCGCCGCGAGGGAGATTCGCAATGCAAGCTCGTTCCGCTCTGATCACCGGCGCGCTCTTCGTCGCGTTGATGGTCGTGGGTCCCACCGCCGGAGTCGAGGCGGCGATGTCGACGCCGATTGCGAGCGCGGTCGCGACCTCGAGCAGCGGCATCCGCGTGTCCTGGAGCGACACGAACGTGAACGTCGGGAGCTTCTATCTCGAGCGGAGCTTCAAGAAGAAGAGCGGGTTCCGGCGGATCGCGATCCTCTCCGGGAACGTGCGGAGCTACGAGGACGGCGGGCTGCTGGCCGCCACCACGTATTACTACCGAATGCGCGCCAAGTCGGGATCGACGTACTCCCGCCGATCGACGGTCGTGGACGCGACCACGCACCTCGCGAGCGCGCCGACCGCGACCCGGACGGCGACGATCGCACCGACCTCGACCGCGACGCCGCGTCCGACGACCACCGCCGTGGCGACTGCGAGCGCGACGCGCACCGCGACCCCCGTGCGGACGGCCACCCGGACGGCGACCCCGGCCGCGACCGCGACGCGCACCGCCACGCAGACACCCGTCCCGACCCGGACGCCGGTCGGCACGGCGACGGCCATGCCAACCGCGACGCGTACCGCGACGCCGGTGGCGACGGCGACGCCGACCCGCACCGCGACGCCGACCCGCACCGCGACGCCGGCGCCGACCGCGACGGCGGCCGCGATCTTCGACCCGCTGCTCGTCGGCTTCCTGCCCGGGGTCGGGGCGGCGATGGACGCGGCCGTGAGCGGCGCGACCGCGTACGTCGCGTCGGATCCGTTCGCGTTGACGAGCGTCGACGTCACGACGCCGACCCTTCCCGTGGTCGATGCGACCTCCGACGTGCCCGCGGCCGGCACGCACGTCGCGATCGCCGGGAGCCGCGCGGTGGTTACGACCGTCGAGGGGGGAGTCGCCCACGTGCGCGTCCTCGATCTTTCGACCGGCGTCCGCATGGTGGGCGATCTCGCCACGACGGCAACGTCGATCTTGGACGTCGCGGTGAGCCGCACCGGCACCGTCGCCGTCGTCGCGCTTGGCGCGAGCGGGATCTGGGTGATCGACCTCGCGAATCCGGCCGCGCCCGTCCGGCGCGGCACGCTCGACACGGCGGGCGTCGCCTTCGCGGTCGCGGTGAACGACACGGGCTCGCTCGCCTACGTCGCCGACGGTAGCGGCGGTCTCAAGATCCTGAGCCTCGCGAATCCGAGCGCGCCGTCGCAGATCGGGAGCCTCGCGGTGAGCGGGATCCAGCGCGACGTCGCGCTCCAGGGCTCGGTCGTCTATCTCGCCGATCAGATGGGACGGCTCGTGACGGTGGACGTCGCGAACCCGAACACGCCGGTGCAGCTCGGCGCGCTGGTGCTGGGACGGTACGTTTTCAACGTGGCCGTGGAGGGGACGCGGGCGGTCCTCCATAGCGCGGATTCGGTGGCGTACCTCGACGTCGTCGACATCGCGTCGCCGGCCAATCCGGCGACCCTCGGGAGCGTCGCGGTCGACGCGGCGGGCGGCATCAAGGGGCTCGCGCTCGGCGGCGGGCGGGCGTACGTGGCCAACGGCGCCGCCGGCCTCAAGATCTACGATCTCGGTGCGGCGCCGGCCATTCGAGCGACCATGAAGGACGCCTTCACCGCGACGCGCATCGCCGCGGCCGACACGCTCGCGGTGCTGAGCGGCGCGCATGCCGCGAGCAATACGGCGCGCCTCCAGGTGGTCGACATCGAGAATCCGACGCTTCCGGTCGTGCTCGGCGAGCTCCCGACCACCGTGACCGCCGCCGGTATTCTCGACGTGGCCGTGAACCGCGCGGGGACCTTCGCCGCGACGGCGATGGGCGCGAGCGGCATCTGGATCGTCGATCTCCGAGATCCGACGACGCCCGTCCGCGTCGGAACCTTCGATACGGCTGGCACGGCGTTCGCGGTCGCGTTCGACGCGAGCGGCGCCATCGTCTACGTGGCGGACGGCAGCGGCGGGCTCAAAGTGGTGAGCGTGGTGATTCCGAGCGCTCCCGCCCAGGTGGGGAGCCTCACGGTGAGCGGCATCCAGCGCGACGTCGCGGTGCAGGGAGGCGTCGCCTATCTCGCCGACCAGATGGGGCGGCTCGTGACGGTCGACGTCGCGACGCCGACGGCGCCGCGGCAGCTCGGCGCCGTCACGCTCGGTCGCTACGCGTACGGCGTGGCGGTCGAGGGTGGTCGGGCCGTGATGCATTCGGCGGACTCGACGGCGTATCTCGACGTCGTCGACGTCGGCGCACCCGCGACGCCCGTCGTGCTCGGCAGTGTGGCCGTCGACGCGGCGGGCGGCATCAAGGGGCTCGCGCTCGCGGGCGGGCGCGC
Organism: Deltaproteobacteria bacterium; assembly: GCA_020848745.1. NCBI lineage: Bacteria > Pseudomonadati > Myxococcota > Myxococcia > Deltaproteobacteria bacterium. The sequence goes on from JADLHM010000152.1 coordinate 17,790, forward strand.
GTTCCTGGCGAACGCGGCCCAGCGCGTCCGCGTGTACGATCTCGCGACTCCGAGCGTCCCGACGCAGGTCGGCAGCGGCTATGCGGTCGGTGCCGCGAACGACGTGGCCGCGGGCAGCGGGGCGGCGTTCGTCGCGGACGCGGCCGCCGGCATCGCGATCGTCGATCTCTACGCGAACTGAGCGTCGGATCGCCGTACGCGTCGAGTATCGGCGCGTATTTCCGCGGGAAATCCGCGAGAAAATTTCTTGCGACACAGTGAACGCGCTGCTAGAGGGCATGGCACGGCGCTGGCGGCACGGAGTGCGGGTGCGGTCGCGTTCGACGCACTCGACCCGTCGCAAGGAGGCATCATGCGCATCAGAGGAATCCTCTCCACCGCTCTTCTCTTGTTCGTTGCCCTTGGTTTCACGTGGGTTCCCGATGCGCGGGGCTTCGGATGCCAGGCGAGCGGATCGCTCCCGATCTTTCCGAGTGATGGGACGGATTGCCCGAACGCGCTCCATCTCGATGACGAGATCGACATCCTCGTGACCGCGACCAACAGCGCGTCGTCGGTGCCTCCGGGAACCAACGTCGCCGCGAAGCTCGTGAACGTTTGCGTCGGGGGAACGAACAACGGCGCCGCGTGCACGCAGCCGGCGGACTGCAACAGCCTCGTGTGCGGTGCGGCGGTCGTGTACACGCTCGCGTGCACCGACACGACGTGTGCCGCGGAGCTCCCCGGCGTGCTGACGTTCGTGCCGGTGGGCGGGAACGGATGCGTGAGCAACCACGCGAACGTGGTGAGCTGCTCGCTGAATCCCGATGATCCGACGGGCAACACCGTCGACATCAGGGTCGATGCGACCGGCGTGCCGCTCGCGGCGGGCGCCCTCAATTTCCCGATCGCGACGATCCGCGCCAAGGCGACCGCGGAGGTGCCGTTCTCGCTGGCGAATCCCTGCGGGCAGTTCGGGACGCGCGCCGATACCTCGGGGAACTCGATCGTGACGACCGATGTCAACTGCAGTGCGGCCGCGACGGGCGGCGCGCAGGGCAGCAGCAACCTCTTCTTGCCGCAGCCGACGGCCACGCCGACGCCGACCCCCACGGTCACGACCACGCCGACGCCGACCCCCACGGAGACGGAGACGCCGACGCCCACGCCGACGGCGACGGAGACCGCGACGCCGACGCCCACACCGACGGCGACGGAGACCACGACGCCGACCCCGACCGCGACGGAAACGGCGACGCCGACGCCGACCGCGAGCGAGACGGCGACGCCCACGGTCACGCCGACGGCGACGCTCACGGTCACGCCGACCGAGACGCCGACCGCGACGCGGACCCAGACGCCGACGCCTACACCGACCGCATCGACACCGCCGCCGGGCCGGCACTACCAGTGCTACGAAGTCCACCAGGGGCCGCAGAACCGCCGGCAGGTGACGCTCGCGGACCCGTTCGGGGACGGGACCGTGACGGTCGGGCGCGCCAAGCGCATCTGCAATCCGGCGGACAAGCGCGACGAGGATCCCGACGCGCCGGCCGACGTGAGCCACCTGCTGAGCTACGAGATCTCACAGGCGGGCTTCGCTCCCGTGAAGGGTCTCCACGTCGCCAATCAGTTCCAGGACGCCGTGATCAATCTGGCCCGCCCGGACTACATGATGGTGCCGTCGGCGAAGGATCTGACGACGACGCCGCCGGTACTGCCGCCCGCGATCAACCACTTCAAGTGCTACACGATCGAGCGGTCGCGGTTCCGCACTTCCGACATCAAGGTGGACGACCAGTTCGGCACGTTGAACGTCGACATCAAGCGTCCGGTGCGCTTCTGCGCGGCGGCGGACAAGAACGGGGAGGGCATCATCGATGCGTCGGCCCATCTGATCTGCTACCAGGTGCGGCAGGCCTCCGGACCGCGGTTCCGCGGCCCCGCGGGCGGCATCTTCACGACCAACCAGTTCGGCTCGGCGGCGTTCAGGGTGTTCGGCCCGCGCGAGCTCTGCGTCCCGACGGTGATCCTGAACCCGGCGCCGTAGGCGGCACGTTGCGTGAAGCACGACGGCCCGGAGTACCTGGAACTCCGGGCCGTCGTCGTTTTCGAGGCTCCGCCCTCGCGCCGTTGGCCGCGTCCGGGGACGCCGGGAAGCCGACGAGCGGCGCTACGTGCTCGGACGCATAGGAGTCGAAGCCCGTGTCGGGGCTTCGCGAACATCGCGGCGAGCGTGCCGGAGTCGTTCATTCGGAGGAAGGGCCCTTTCAGGTGCACCCGGATCACGTTGTCGATCTCGTCCTCGATTCCCGAGTCTTCAGGGAGCCGACGCGGCGCTGGTCGGCGCGCGCACGGTGAAGCGGAGCTCGATTGCGCTTTGCCTGGTCCCGCTGGCCGCTTCCGTGACCGGCGACAGCCGGACCGCGTAGTCGCCGGGGAGCAGCCAGTTCGGGGGTATGTCGATCGCGATGGCGTCCGCGCGATCGGCGCGCCGCGTGAGAATCGCCGCGCCGCTTGCCCGCGGGTACACGGCCACGTCGACCGGTCCGGCGCCGACATCGCGAGGCGGCACGATGCGCAAGCGGACGATCTCGCCGCGCGCCGGCGGCGCGAACACGGCCGGCGTCCCAGAACGAAGCTCGAGCATGCGCGTCGGCGCCGCGGCGTCGGCGAATCCCTTCGCGGCGTCGTGCTGCGCGGCTTCGCTCCGTGCGGATTCGTTGCGCAAAGCACCGGCCGGCGCCGGACGCGCAAGCGGCGGAGGTGCCGCTTCCGGCCGGCGTGCGCGTGCGGCGATCCCGTCGTCGCGGCGGACTTCATCGGCGTCCGCGCGCATGCCGAGCCGCGGCATCGTCTGACGCTCGCGGGCGGCGACGGCCTCGTCGTCGGCCGGCCGTGCGTGCTTCGCGAGCTTCTGCTCCCGCAGCACCTCGGTCTGCGATCGTTCGGGCGGCGGAGGTTTCGCCGGTGCGGGCAGGGGCGCCGGCACGGCCGGCGGCGGAGGCGGCACCGGCTGGGCGGCGACATCGTGCTCCGCCAGGCGGTCCGGCTTCTCCTGGGCGGGCGCCTCCTCCTCCGTGACCCGCGTCTCCATCTCGGGCCAGCGATCGAGAACGATTGGAACCAGCAGCACCGCGACGAGCGCGTACGCGAACGCGGGGTGCCAGACGACGCGCGCAAGCCCGCTCCGCACCGGCCGCGGCGCGACGGTGATCGGTACTGCCGGATCGAGCCGCGTGGGATCGAAGCCCGCGAGCATCTTCAGCTCGTCGGCGCAGACCCGACACGTCGCGAGATGGCGCTCGACCTCCGCACGCGCCGCGCCGCCGAGTGTCGCCGGCGCATCCGCGAACGCGACCAGCGTCTCCGGCTCGGGATGCGTGTCGCCGGCCGGCGCGCGAGTCCGCAGCATGGCATCGAGCTCGCGCCAGACTCCGACCTCGGTCGCGCACTCCGGACACCCCGGGTAGTGCGCGAGGAAATCCGGGTCGGCGCGCTCGCCGTGCAGCACGGCCGGCAGATCGGCTTCGAATGCCCGTCGGCACGTCATGCGATGCGACGCTCCATCTCCTGATAGGTCGTTCGCACGGCCTGCATCGGATCACCCACCACGCTCACCATCATCGGCGAATCGCCTCCTGAGCGCCATGAGCGCGTCCCGGAGACGACGTTTCATGGTGCCGAGCGGAATGCCGGTCGCGTCGCTCACGGCTTCATAGGTCTTGCCCTGGCGATAGATCCCGTCGAGCACGTCCTGCTGCTCCTCGGGCAGATCGCGAACGGCGGCCCACACCTCGCGCGCAGCGGCCGCGACCGGATCGTTCGGCACCGCGACCTCGCGCGCCGCCGGGTCGTCGAGGGGCACCGACGCACGCTCGTGGCGGCGGCGCGCGCCCTTCACGCGGTCGACGACCTTGTTGCGCGTGATGATACGGACGTAGCCGAGGAACGCCTCGGGGTCACGGAGGCGGCCGGCGCGCGCATTCTCGACCAGCGACATCACGACCTCCTGCCGAAGGTCGTCCCAGTCGTCGCGCATCTCGTAGGCCCGGAGCTGCACCAGGAAGCCGGAAATCAAGCGGTTCACCTTGGCGAACGCCACACGATCGCCCGCCTGTAGGCGGTCCAGCACCGCGATCCAGTCCTCCCGAGCCTCCCCCACTTCTTCCTCGCTAGCCCGTGATCCGATTTCCCGCCAGCCGCCGACCTATTCGTCAATCCAACCCGCCGCGACCACGAGCGCCGCGGTCGGAACACGAGAAAGGACGACACCATGCTCATCCGAACCCGAGGCACCCTGCGCCTCGCCATGACACTCGCGCTGCTCCTGCTCTCCGCCGGCCTGACAGGCCCCGCCCGCGCCGGCGAACCTCCACCGACCGGATCCGGCGATCTCGTCGCCCATCGCGCCGACGGCACGCCCCTCGGCGCCTGCCCGTTGAAGCACACCGACGTCGCCGCCGAGATCTCGGGCTTCGTCGCCCGCGTCGTCGTGACCCAGACCTTCACCAATCCGTTCCCGGACCCGGTCGAGGCGATCTACACCTTCCCGCTCTCCGACCGCGCCGCCGTCGACGACATGACCATGCGGACCGGCGTCCGCGTGATCCGCGGCGAGATCGAGCGGCGCGAGGAGGCCCGCCGCATCTACGAGCACGCCAAGAACGCCGGACAGCTCGCGAGCCTCCTCGATCAAGAGCGGCCGAACGTCTTCACGCAGTCGCTCGCGAACCTCATGCCGGGCGCCGAGGTGCAGGTGCGGATCGCCTACGTCGAGCCGTTGAAGTTTGCCGACGGAACCTTCGAGTTCTCGTTCCCGACGGTCGTCGGGCCGCGCTTCGTGTCCGGCAACCCGACGGGACACGCCGGCACCGGCTGGGCACCCGACACCGATCGCGTCCCCGACGCGTCACGCGTGACGCCGCCGGTGACGCCCGAGGGCACCCGCGCCGGGCACGACCTCGCGATCGCCGTCGACCTCGACGCGGGCGTGGCGCTCGGCACCGTCCTCTCGCCGCTCCACCCGATCACGGTCGACCGTCCGACGCCGGAGCGCGCACGCATCGCGCTCACGAACCGCCGTGAGATCCCGAACCGGGACTTCGTGCTCCGCTACACCGTCGCGACCGATGCGCTCCTGAGCACCGTCCTGGCCCACCGCGCCGCCGACGGCGACGGCTACCTCAGCCTCGTCCTCCTGCCGCCGCGCCGCACGACCGCGGACAGCGCCGCCCCGAAGGAGCTCGTGTTCGTGATCGACCGCTCGGGTTCACAGACGGGCGCTCCGCTCGACAAAGCGAAGGAGACGATGCGCTGGATCATCGACCACCTGAACCCGCGCGACACCTTCCAGATCGTCGACTTCGGCTCGGAGGCCAACGTCTTGTTCGCGAAATCCGAGCGCGTGACGCCCTCGAGCCGGAAGCGCGCCCGCGAGCACATCGACACCCTCCAGGCGAACGGCGGCACGATGATGGCCGAAGCGGTCCGGCGCGTGACCGCGATGCCCGCCGACGAGCACCGTCTTCGCGTCGTGACCTTCATGACCGACGGCTACGTCGGCAACGACGTCGAGGTGCTCGACCTCGTCCAGCAGACCCGCGGTCGGTCACGCTGGTTCCCGTTCGGCACCGGCAACAGCGTGAACCGCTTCCTCATCGAGTCGATGGCACGGCTCGGCGGCGGCGAGCCCGAGTTCGTGCTGCTCTCCGACTCCGGCGAGGCCATCGCGCGGAAGTTCTACGAACGCATCGCGTCGCCCGTGTTGACCGACGTGCAGGTCGCGTTCGAAGGGCTCGATGTCGCCGAGATCGAGCCGCGCGCCCTCGCCGACGTATGGGCCGAGCGGCCGCTCGTGCTCCACGCGCGCTACCGGAAGGCGGGGAGCGGCGCCGTCGTGCTGCGCGGCTTCCGCGGCGGCCTGTCGTATGAGCAGCGGCTCGCCGTCACCTTGCCGGAGCGTGAGAGCGCGCACGCCGCGATCGCGTCGCTCTGGGCCCGCGCGCGTATCGACGCGATCCTCGACGAAGACCTCGGGTCCGTCCAACGCGGCGAGGTGCCGGCGGAGCGCCGCGAGCGTGTCGTCGCCCTCGCCCTTGCCCATCGCTTGATGACGCCGTTCACCTCGTTCGTCGCGGTCGAGGAGAAGATCGTGAACGAAGGCGGACGGCAGCGGACCGTGACCGTCCCCGTCGAGATGCCGGACGGCGTCCGCTACGAGGCCGTCTTCGGCGGCGCCGCCACCGCGATGGACGCGTCGGCACGCGCGCCCATCGCGGCCATGGGAAAGGGACTCGCCATGCTCCACGCCGCGCCCGACGGCGCTGTCGCCAGGCGCGCACGCGAGGAGCACGAGGCCGCTCGCCAGACGCCGCTCGCCTTGGAGGAGCCAGCGCTCGCCGACGCCGCACCGCCGCCACCGCCCGCGAGTCCGCGCGCCCAGGCCCGTCTCGCTCCCGAGCTCCTCGCGCTCGCGACGACGGCGGGGATGACGCCGGACCCCGCGCTCCGGGGCGCGCAGGGCCGCGTCCGGGTCGTCGTTACCCTCGCGACGCTCGGCGACGCGGAACGCCGCGCGCTCGCCGCCGCCGGTCTCGCGATCGAGATCGCGCGGGGATCGACGATCGTCGGCTGGATCGCGATCGAGAAGCTGGTCGCGCTCGCGGAGGTCGACGGCGTCGAGCGCGTCGTCGCCTCCGCCACGTAGGCACGATCACGTCGAGGGCAGCGGGCTTCGCGGCACCGCCGCCCTCGACACGGCGTCGCCCCTGTGGGACGTGACATCGCCCCACGATCTTCCTGCACCCGAGCGAGCTCGGAGTGTCCGTCGGCAAGCACCTCGGCTACAGCGACTGGCTCGAGATCACCCAGGAGCGCGTGAATCGCTTCGCCGACGCGACCGGCGACCACCAGGTGACCCATCCCCGTTTACGTGCGTCGGGCGAGTGCGACGGCGAGCAACGCGAGCGGTCGCAGTGAGCGCGCATGCACGTAAACGGCTACTCTCTATCGGACGTGCGGATCTCCAGATCTCTACTGCCGTTTGCCACAAGCCGGGGCGGAGCCGTGCTGTACTTCATCGCCCGGTGGCACTCCCTTGAGAACCGGTCCACCCGGCATCGACACAATGCGTTGGCTGCGGTGGATGCGTCGGCGCAAATACCATGGACACTGAATTTTCCATTGACTCCCGCCATGTTCTCGAGGAGAGTGAGCGCTCCAACCAACCCCCAAGAGAGGCCACCGCAATGATGAAGCTCGTTCTGCGCGCTGCGGCGCCTTGTCTGGCGGCGTGCTGCATCGCAAACACCGCCATTGCCGCCGGCGGCATCGATGCGTCGAACTCGGCGATCACCTGCTCCACCTTCACCAAGACCGTGTTCAAGCCGAAGCCGACTCTGATCGTCGGCGGTGCGGCACCGGCAACGATCTCCATCAAGGGAAAACTCGGAACGTGCACGACGAATGCCCCGGGTGTCACGAGCATCACCGGCTCGTTCAAAGGAACGCTGACCATGCTCAATGACTGCTCGGGCTTCGGTGCCGCGACCGGTACGCTTACGTTCAAGTGGAAGGCGAGCCCAGGGCTCGTCGATTCGTCCAGCACGGTGACGGTGAATGCGGGCTCGGCGGTCCCCAATCTCTTCATACTGGGCTCGGCGGCCTACGGTCAGCTCCAGCTCGGAACCCCTCCCGGCGCGGCCTTGTCGGTGTCGGGCTCGTTCACCGGTGGCGACGGCGGAGCGACGTCGACGGGGAACTTCATTTTCTCGCAGGACCAGAACACGTTCATCGACCTCTGCGGCGGCGCCGGCATCAAGGAACTGAACATCGGGGTCGGCACGATCACGTTGCAGTAGGCACGGACCGTGTGGTCGTTCTCGATCTGGCCGACCACGCGAGGCGATCGCGTCGCCCTCGACGAGCGCGATGAAGCAAGAGTGCGTCCGGCTCCACCGTTTCGAGAGCCGCGGCCACGCCTTCCGTGTCATCGCGGATTGGCGCGATCGTTACGATGCCGATCGGCCGCACTCGGCGCTCGGCTATCTCGCACCCCAAGAGTATCGCGAGAGATTGGCGGCCTGACCTGTCCAGAAGCCAGGGGAACACCACACGCCGGCGTTCGGTCCGTCTAGACCAGCGTGGGAGTCCCCCCGGCTTTGCCGGGGAGGCATGTCATTTCCCACGAGGATGACCCGCCTGGCTGGCGGTTTTCTCACGAGCATGACCCAGGCGGACTGGCATCCAGAGTTTGACAGTTCCGGGAGTCGACGGGCTGGGTGGGATGGCTGAGCAGAAACGTTTCGACGAGGGCAGGACGAGGATGCGTCAGATCGCATTGCTGAGGTCGGCACGAGAAGGAGACGATTCGGCGTCATCGCAGGGTCGTCCGGTCGTGTCGGTCAAGTGGTGGAAAAGGGCTCTCCGGCGATTTGATCAGTTGCGGTCCGACGGACTTATGCTGCCTCCGGTTGTTTCTTGCTGGTCGGCATATCCTGCCAGCCGACGAGTCGTCGCAGTTTGATCTGTCCGCTACGGAGCAGGCCGAAGAGCAGGAGCAGCACGGCATCCTCGCTTGGGAGCGACGCCTGCGTCTTGGTACGGCGGCGAAATTCCCCGTTGATCCGCTCCAGCGCGTTGGTCGTGCGGAGCGCCTTCCATTGCGAGAGGGGATAGCGCACGAAGGTGAAGAGATCGTCCCCCGCCTCCTCGAAGCTCGTGCTCACGGCCTGGCTGCGTAGCTTCCATTTGCGGGCGAAGCCCACGCGCGCGGCCTCCACGGCCGTGGCCGTCTCCGCGTAGATCATCCGGCGATAGTCCTCGGCGAGCTCTTCGCGCAGATGCGCCGGCGCCTTCGCGAGCAGGTTCCAGAGCTTGTTGTTGGTGCACCGTTGGACGTCGATCTTCGGCCATGCCGCGCGCAGCGCGGCCTCGAGCCCGGGATTGCCGTCGACGACGGCGAGGACCGGGACGCCGACGTGGCGTTTGGTCAGCGCGTCGAGCACCTCGCGCCATGACGCTTCGCTCTCTTCGCCGGCGAGCCGCAGATCGAGCACGAGGCGGCGCCCATCGGCGCAGGTTCCCAGCGTGACCAAGACCGGCACCCGGACCCGCTTCTTCCCGATCCGTACGCGCGGGTACCAGCCATCGAGGAAGAGATAGCGGATCTGCTCGGTCGCCAGCTCGCGCTGCGCCCACGCGTCGAAATCCTCGCGGAGGCGTCCCACCAAGCGCGAGATCGCGTCCTTCGAGAGCGGCGCCCCGCGCAGCAGCGGGGCCAGCGCACCGCGAATGCGCCGCGTGTTGCTGCCGCTCAGGTAGACGCCCAGCAACGCTTCATCGACGCGCTGGGTGCGCCGCTCGTAGCGCCCGAGCAACTGACTGCGCCACTCCGTGGTGCCCTCGGATCCGTGGACGCGCGCGCGCGGCATGGCGAACGTCGTCGGCCCCAGACTCGTCGTCAGCGTGCGCGGGCGCACCCCATGTCGATACCCCACGCGCGCCGCACCCACCCGCGCCGACTTCGCGGCCCCCAAGGCCGCGTCGAGCTCCTCCGCCACCAACTGCTCGATCGTCTCCCGAATCCGTTCCCGCATCACCCGTTCGATCGCCTCGCGCCCGAACGGTTCCACTTCTCTGCCTTCCACGACCCTGCTATCGCTTCCCATGGCGTCATCCTCCGGCGCCCGCTGCCAGGCGGACGCGAGTTGGCGATCAACTCGCCGGAGAATGACGCCTTTTCCCTTTTCTACCAATCAGCCGACACTACCTCAGCGCCATGACGCTTCCGCCCGGCGCCTGAACCGTCGTCTCGGGGAGTTCTTTGACGAGACCTCCCGGAGGGAAACGGTTCCCGGCCGCACAGTCGCGAAGGTGTGACCATGACGCACTTCTCTGACTTCCATGTGATTCACAGCTACACGCGTGCCCAGGCGCTTGCCGATGACGTCCTCGTGGACGTCACCGAATGGGCGAGCCCCCGCGAGATGGTGGGCGGCTTCCGGATTCCGGTCGCCATGACCGCAGCCGTCTGGGCGCTCTGCCAGGCACCGGAGGAGTCCGGCGAGAGCGTCCGTGGGCGCGCGCACGATGTGCTCTGGATGGCATCGCTCGCCGCGCGCCGCCACATCAACAACGACGACCGGGCCGACTTCATGGTCGAGATCGGGGGCGAGGCAGTCGCCCTGTGGCTCCACGTCGGCCCCGGCGACAACGGCGAAGCAGTCGCCACGATCATGCTCCAGGACGAGGACTGACCGTGTTCGAGCTGCGGGTCATCAGGGAGCGCCGGGCCTGATACGGCCCGGGACGGCAGCTCGCAACGAGTGCCGACGATGGGCGCTACGTCTCCATCACCGACGAAGGACGTCTCTAGCCGCACGAGCCAACTCTCTGGGAGTTGGCTCTCTTTCTTGCCACGCACGACATTTGCCGGCGCTGCACTTCGAGACCACGACTCGTCCTCTATCGAGGCGATCGCGTACGCCACACGATCGCAACCCCCATGAGGCAACCAATAGATCCACCAATCAACTCACCCAGGACTCCAGCGGCCTCGTATCCTCTGACCCCTGCGAATTCGAAGTCCGCGGCATAGTTGCCACCATAAGTCGTCCCAATCAGAAACCCAATGACTGCGCCAATGACGAGACCAGAGAATCCGACAACGATAGCGTCAATCAGCGTGACTACGCTTCGTTTCACGCCCGGAGCTCTGTCGTGGTAACCGGCCACTATTGAGTCTCGTCTCATAACTTGCGCCGATAGTCGCACGTGATCTTTGTCTTCATCACCTTGCAACTCGCGAAACCGAGCTCGCCACACTGCCCGGCGTCGCCTGACGCAGCATCCCCAAGAACCACGGTCATGGCGAGGGGAAGGTCGCTCGCGCTGATCGTAAGGTTTCCACCATCGCCCCGAATCCGGAGATCTGCCCTTCCCCCTGATCCCGGCGTCACCAGCATAAAGTTCACGGAATCAGTTCCTCCTGGGCTCGCATCGAGGAAAAGGAAGGAACCGAGCGAAGAGTCCCACCCCTTGCTCAACTGGCCCCATGGACTCGGGCTTGCCGGCAATGTGGCGCGGAACTTCGGCACTCCGATCATGTTCCGGAGTTCGATCTGCGCTCCATGACTAGCGGGATCGATACCGAAGGCATCCGCTGACATGACGAAGGAGCCGTTGAACATAATCCGATCGTTCCCCTGGATTGTATCGGTCGCCCTGTAGAGCCGGAGCTTAGCCTTGGACCAGGTCGCGAGATTACCATCCGGACTGCGACATAGGTCACACGCATCTCCGATGCCGTCCCCATCTCCATCCGATTGGTCATTCGCGACCGCTGGACAAGCGTCCTCGGCATCACAGATGCCGTCTTCGTCCGTGTCGTGCGGTCGACAGAACGCGTCGCAGCACCAGTTGGTGCCATTTTGCACGCCGTCGTCACAGCTCTCACCCGCATCGACCACTCCGTTTCCACACACATCAGGCGTCACGTCAAGTGCGAACTGGAGCGTACCGCCATCGCGACCTCGATACTCGGTCACTTCCACCCAGTACGTGTCGCCGGGAGAGACATGAAAGCTGAGGGTCGACTGAATTCTTCCTTCCGAATCGTCGTTACACCCGACTTCCGCCAGGCTTCCACACGGTCCGACATAGGCGGTGACAACTGTGTCGTACGTGCTTCCGACCGTTCGGATGTTGACTGTCCCTGCCATCGTGGCCGTGAAGCCATACCATACGCTCTTTCCATTCGTGTCCGGTCCGCCA
>JADLHM010000153.1 GCA_020848745.1 Deltaproteobacteria bacterium
TGCTGACCTCGGCCGGCGAGCAGGGCGAGTCGGCGCGCTGCCGCGAGCTCGGCGTCGCGGGCTACCTGATGAAGCCGGTCGCCGCGTCGGACCTCCGCCGCGTGATCGAGACGGTCGTGAAGCAGCTCGCGCCGGACGCGCTCGGCGCCGCCGAGGCGCCCGCGCCTCCCGTCGATGCCGCCGCCGCGGCCGAAGTCCCGGCGAACGTCGGGCCCACGGCCGACGCCGCGCCTGCGCCGGAAGGCGGCGCGCCCGCGCCGGCCGACCCCGCCGTGTTCGCGTGCCCGCGCCGACGCTTCCTCCTCGCCGAGGACAACCCCGTGAACCGCACGATCGGGAGCCGCATGCTCGCCAAGCACGGCCACGAGGTCGTCTGCGCGGAGAACGGCCAGCTGGCCGTCGAGATCAGCATACACGAGCGCTTCGACGTGATCCTCATGGACGTCGAGATGCCGATCATGAACGGCTTCGAGGCGACCGCCGCGATCCGCGAGCGCGAGCGCGCGAGCGGCGCCCGCCGCATTCCGATCATCGCACTCACCGCGCACGTCATGCAGGGCGACCGCGAGCGTTGCCTCGCCGCCGACATGGACGACTACGCCACAAAGCCGATCCAACCGACCGAGCTCTTCGCCACCGTCGAGGCTCTCCTCGACGCCAACCCCCCGGAGGCCCCGATGACAGCGACCACGACGTCCGACGCTCCCGTCCTCGACCGCACCGCGCTCTACGAGCAGGTCGGCGACGAGGCCGATCTCCTGTTGAAGGTGATCGAGATGTTCCGCACCGACAGCGTCCAGGTGCTGCGGCGCCTGGACGCGGCGCTCGCGGCGCGGGACGCCTCCGAGGTGCAGCAGGCGGCCCATCGCGTGAAGGGCGCGCTCCTCACCCTCGGCGCCAAGGCGGCCGGAAGCGTCGCGATGCAGCTCGAGCACATGGGCCGGGACGGCGACGTGAGCGGCGGCGCGCCGCTGCTCGTTCAGCTCCGCGTCGAGCTCGGGCGTCTCGATCCCGAGCTCGACGCCGTCGTGAACGGCCTCGAGATCCGCACCGCCGCGAACCTCTGAGTCGCGCCACGCCTCCGACATGACTCCGGACGACACCGCCACCCCCTGCCGCATCCTCGTCGTCGAAGACAACGCGGTGAACCGCACCGTCGCGACGCGTCTCCTCGAGAAGCGCGGCCACGTCGTGATCGCCGTCGAGAACGGCGCGCTCGCCGTCGACCTCACGGCGCGCGAACGCTTCGACGTCGTGTTGATGGACATCCAGATGCCGGTCATGGACGGGCTCACCGCAACCGCGAGGATCCGCGAGCGGGAGCACGGGACGGGCGAGCACCAGCCGATCGTCGCCGTGACCGCGCACGCGCTCGACGAGGACCGCCAGCGCTGCATCGCGGCCGGCATGGACGACTATCTGCCGAAACCGATCCGTTCCGGAGACTTGTTCGAGAAGGTCGCGCGCTTCGCACCTTCGGCGCCGGAGCGGGCGGCCGCCGCGCCCGTCGTCGCCGCCATGTGACGAGGGCCGAGGCCGCACGCGGCGACCTCGGCCCTCGACTGTCTCATTCCGGCGTCTCGCGACGCCCGCGGCTCACGGACAGGTGATGATGACGTCCGGACCGGATTGCGAGAACGGCGGCGTCGGCAACGTACCGGGCTGCGGATCGCCCGGCAGGAGGGTGGCGCAGGCCGCCGCCGGGCTGCACTCGACGTTGGTCCACGCCAGCGTGCGGTCGCGCATCGCGTTGACCCAGTCGACGATCAGCGGCACGCCGCCGCTGGTGTCGGTGTAGACCTTGTTGCTGCCGTACATGGTGTGCCGCGAGCCGGTGCCGATGTAGTAGCGGTAGTTGTTCGGCGCGGCGGCGGCCGTCGCGATCGCCTGCGTTCGCATGATGCTGTTCCACGCGCAGCTCGCGTTCCACCAGCTCGGCCAGTTGAGGATGACGAGCGGGTGCAAGTTCAACATCACGTTGTAGAAGCCGGTCTGGCCGCCCGCGCCGCCGTCGTAGGAGCTCGAATAGTGCCCCCACGCGCTGTTCGGATAGTAGTCGGCGACCGCCTTCGTGTAGGCCGGGATGCCCGTCCCGTCCGTGATCGCTTCCACCACGCCCGGGATGTTGCTCGGCAGATGGGCCATGAAGTTCCACTGGTTGAACTCGTTCTGCAGGAAGCTCGGCGTGATGATGCCGTTGCCGCCGTCGCCGAGCACCGAGAACTTGGAATCCGGCCACACCTCGTGGTGCAGCGGAGCGTTGAAGAACGCGCCGTAGGAACCCGCGCTCGAGCCCGTCACGAAGATCTCCTCGGGAGCGACGAAGTGCTCGCGCGCCCACTTCTCCGCCGTGCGCGCGTTGTGCCAACCCTTGTGGCGAGTCGGCGTACCGCCGTAGCTCGGCAGGCTGTCGCCGAAGTGGATGTCGCCCGTGCAGTACGGCACGAAGACGATGTTCCAGTCCTTGAACGGGTTGTTCGGGTTGTTGAGGTCGCCGAAGCCGACCTGGTTGTTGTCGGGGTTGTCCCAGCTCAACGGGTCCACTTCGGTGTCGAAGGTTCCGACGAAAACGCAGGTGTTGTAGTCCCAGCACGCGCCGCCGCCCTGGTAGTACATGACGAGCTTGTTCACCGAGCCACGCTTCACGAAATAGTGGTACGGGGTGCCGAACGCGCAGATCGGGTGCAGCTGGCTGCCCTCGTAGCTCTGGCCCGGATACTCCGCCGGAGAGACGATCGTGAACTGGGTGTCGTCGACGTTCGGCGAGACGATGATGTTGGTGGTGACGTCGGCCGCGAGAGCGTCGACGGCGGTGTCGATCGACGACAGCGTCGCGGTCGTCGGGCAGCTGCCGGTGGGCGGAAGCTGCTTGTTCACCGCGTCGGCGAGCTTGGTCTCGGCCTTGCTGTTGCCGGCATCACGCTTGGTCTTGCCGCCCGCGAGCTTGTTGATGTAGCCGGCCTCGTTCTTGAGCACGGCCGCGCACGCGCTGCCGGCTGCCTTCAAGAGAGCGGAGGCGCACTTGGCGTCGTCCTTGTCGGTGAGGTTCAGCCCGCCGGTGACGTCGCTGAAGACCGCGGCGACGGCGTTGTCGATGAGCGTCTGCATCGACGCGGTCGCGAGGGTCATGTCGACGCAGTCGACTTCTTTCGCGGCGGCCTTGCCCTCGGCCTTCGTCCAGGCGTTCCCCATCTTGGTGGTCGCCTTGCCAAGCGCGGCGTCGCGGGTCGCCATGTCGTTGCCGCCGCCACCGGCGAACTTCGCCCACGCGCCGAAGGCGGCCTTGCACTTGCTGCTCGCCGATTTCAGCTTGTCGGCGGCGCACTTGTTGCCCGGGTACGTGCCGGCATCGGCGGGCACGGTGAGCGCCGGGGCGGCGATCGCGAACGCGACGAACGCGCACAGCAGAACTCTCGAACGCATAGGGGGAGCCTCCTCCTCGACTGGGGTTGATGGGGACGTGCGACTTGTTACGGCAACTTTCATCGGACGCTAGTCGCAGCCGGGAGGTCAGGTCAAGCCGTTTTCGCGGCTTTCAGCGCGTCGGCGACCGCGCGCCAGCCCTGGCGAACGCTCGGATGGCGCGGCGTCCAGGCCGCGACGGCCTTGAACATGGTGTTGTTGACGCGCTGCGATCGCGAGAGCAGGTCGACGGGCCGCCCGAGGAGCAGCCGGGCGAGCGGCAGGGGGAGGCGGCGGGCGGGCTTGAATCCGAAGGCGTCGGTGAGCGCGCCCATCCAGTCGCGCATCCGCAGCGGCTCGTCGTCGACGACGTTGTAGATCCCGGCCGGGACGGCGAGCGCGGCGACGGTCGCTGCCGCCGCGTCGTCGACGTGGATCGAGGACACGTAGTGGTCGCCCGTCCCGATGATCGGGAAGAGCCGGCGGCGCGCGAGCGCGACGACCGCGAGGGTCGACGGCGCCTCGGCCGCGTAGAAGCCGCCGAACCGCAGCACGATCCCCTGCCCCCGGCGCGCGGTGAAACGAGAGGTTTCGCGCTCGGCGTCGCGCGCCGAGGCGAGCGGCTGCGGGGCGTCGATCGGCGCCGTCTCGAAGATCTGTTGGTCGCCGAGGTCCTGGTAGAGGAACGTGATCGACTCCTGCACGTAGACCTTCGCATCCGCCGCGAGCGCCGCGGAGACGAGGATGCTCGACCCCTGGCTGCGGAGCCGGTCGTTGTCGCGCCACGCCGCGAGGTTCCGCATGCGCGCAGGCGGCGGGATGCGGGTCGCGAGGTGGAGCACGGCCTCCGAGCCCGCGACGGCAGCCGTCATGGCCTGGAGGTCGAAGAGGTCGGCGACCACCGGCTCGGCTCCGAGCCCCCGCAGAATCGCCCCGCGCTCCGGCGTCCGCGCGAGCGCACGCACCTCGTGCCCCGCCGCCACCAGGAGCCGCACGGTCGGCCGCCCGAGCGTGCCGGTCCCGCCGGCGACGAAGACGCGCATGGAGCGTTGGGTCTACCAACGACCCGGAAAGCAGGCTAGTAGCTCGGGCCCATGCAGAATCTGTTCTCGATCGAGGGCAAAGTCGCGCTCGTGACCGGCGGATCGCGCGGCATCGGGGCGATGATCGCGCGCGGCTTCGTCGAGGCCGGCGCCAAGGTCTACATCTCGGCGCGCAAGGAAGCCGAGTGCGCCACGACCGCCGCGGCGCTCTCCGAGAAGGGCACCTGCATCGCGGTCCCGGCCGACCTCTCGACCGAGGCCGGCTGCAAGGCGCTCGCCGACGCGATCGCGGCGCGCGAGAGCAAGCTCGACGTCCTCGTGAACAACGCCGGCGCCAACTGGGGCGCGCCGCTCGCGGAGTTCCCCGACTCCGGCTGGGACAAGGTCCTCGCGCTCAACGTGAAGGGCCCGTTCCACATGACGAAGATGCTGCTGCCGCTCCTCGAGAAGGCCGGCAGCGCCGCGGATCCCGCGCGCGTGATCAATATCGGCTCGATCGACGGGCTCAAGGTCCCCTTCCTCGAGACCTATTCCTACTCGGCGAGCAAGGCGGCCGTACACCACATGACGCGCGTCCTCGCCGTCCAGCTCGCGCCGAAGCACATCACCGTGAACGCCGTCGCCCCCGGGCCCTTCGAGAGCAAGATGATGGCGGCCACGCTCGACCGTTTCAAAGACGCGATCATCGCGGCCTGCCCGCTCGGCCGGATCGGCGAGCCGGAGGACATGGCCGGAGTCGCGATCTACCTCGCCTCGCGGGCCGGCGCCTACGTGACCGGCGTCGTCATCCCCGTCGATGGCGGCATCACCGTCCGGCCGTCCTGAGGCCGCGCGGGGCGCAACGTGACCCGCGCGGGCTCAGCGCCACGCGAACACCGGCTGCTCGAAGTGGTCGACCCGCGTCGCCCGGCCGTGCATGCCGACCTCGCGGAGCTGGTAGACGATCGCGGCGGTCGGCGCGTGTACGTGGGTCCCGACCATGGCGATCGAGATGACGGGCCGCTCGCTCTCGGGGATCGCGCGCAGGTGCGGCACGTCGGGATGCTCGAGCACGCCGAGCGGCACCCGGTGCACCGCGCTCACCTCGCGCGGATCGGGCGCCAACGTCTCGCTCTCCTCGGCCCACACGACGACGGGCGTGATGACGTACCCCGAGCGGGTCGGGTAGTCGTCGAGGCAGCCGAGCACCTGACCCGGCGCGGCCGCGAGGCCGACCTCCTCGGCGAGCTCGCGGAGCGCCGCCGCCGTCGCCGTCTCGCCGGGCTCGACGCGGCCGCCGGGAAGCGCCCATTGTCCGGCGTGCGACGAGAGCCGCGGGGCGCGCCGCGTGAGCAGGAAGCACGGCGCGCGGTCGTGGTCCGCGACGAGCGTCACCGCGACCGCGGCGTGGCGCCGGCCGTCGAGCGGCACGGCGAGGCGGTCGTGGCGCGCGAGGTGCGCGTGGATGCGGGAGGCGAGGTCGGCGCCGAACGCGGGGAGCATCGACGAGCGCCCTAGCGCACAACGCCCGCGGAGGTCGAACCCATGAAGGCCATGTGCATCCATCAAACGGGCGGTCCCGAGGCGATGCAACTCGACGATCTCCGGCGCTGAGCGTCGCACCGAGCGCTGCTCGCACCCCTTGCTTGACCAGTCGCCGCCGGCACGCAACAACGCCCGTATGCCGCGTGCCCGCCTCGCGAACGGGATCGAGCTCGCCTACGACGCCTTCGGCGACCCGACGAGCCCCCCGCTCGTCCTGATCATGGGGCTCGGCGCGCAGATGATCCTCTGGGAGGAGGATTTCTGCGCCGAGCTCGCCGCCGCCGGCTTCCACGTCGTCCGCTTCGACAACCGCGACGTCGGCCTGTCGACCCAGCTCGACGATCTCGGGGTGCCGAACGTCTTCGAGGCGATGCAGGCGGCATTCGCCGGGAAACCCGTCCAGGCGCCGTACCGCCTCGAAGACATGGCCGACGACACCGTGGCGCTCATGGACGTCCTCGGGATCGCGCGCGCCCACGTGGTCGGCGCGTCGATGGGCGGCATGATCGCGCAGACCATCGCGATCCGGCACCCCGACCGTCTCCTCAGCATGACCTCGATCATGTCGACGACCGGCGACATCACGCTGCCGCCGGCGACGCCGGAGGCGATGCGCGTCCTGCTGACGCCGCCGCCGGCGGACCGCGCGGGCAACGTCGCGCGCGCGCTCGAGGCGTGGAAGGTGATCGGCAGCCCGAAGTTCCCGCTCGACGAAGACCGCATGCGGGCGCTCTTCGAGCGCGCCTTCGACCGCGGCTACCATCCCGCGGGCGTGGCGCGGCAGATGGCCGCGATCATGGCGTCGGGCGACCGCACGGCGGCGCTCCGCTCGGTGCGGGTGCCGTCGCTCGTGATCCACGGCGACGCCGATCCGCTCGTGCGGGTCGAGGGCGGACGCGCCACCGCGGCGGCGATCCCGGGGGCGGAGCTCGTGATCGTCGAGGGCATGGGCCACGATCTCCCACCGGGCGTCTGGCGCGAGATCATCGACGCCGTCGGCGAGCTCGCCGAGCGCGCCCGCGCCCGCCGCGGCTGAGCCGCGCGGCGGCGCGACGCCACCCGCGATGCCGATCGAGCGCGGCTGCGACCTCTGCGAAGCGGCGCGGCTCACGCGCTGGTACTTCGAAGACGACGTCTGCTGGGTCGCCGACTGCGAGATCTGCGCGGTGCCGATGGTCGTCTGGCGCCGGCACGGCATCGACCCGCCGCCCGACGAGCTGGCGCACATGGCGGCGGCGCTCGGACGCGCCGCCGCCGGGCTCTTCGCGACCTGGGTGATCGACGGCCACCGCCGCAACATCCCCGACCATTGGCACGCGCACGCGCGTCCGAGCGGCCGGGCGGCGCTCGCGTGGTGGGCGCGCCGCCTGCGCTCGTGATTGACGGTCACCCTCGCGCCGAGTGAGAACCGCGGCATGAGCGCACTCACGACCGTCGACATCAGCCGCCCGCGCGAGCACGTCGCGCTCGTGACGCTCGATCGGCCCGCGGCCCTGAACGCCATGAACGCCGACCTGATCCGCGACCTGCACGCGGCGCTCGCGTCGCTCCGCGACGACCGTGGCTGCCGCGTGATCGTGCTGACGGGCGCGGGCCGCGCGTTCTGCGCCGGCCTCGACTTGAAGGAAGGCGCCACGCCGCCCGCGGCCGCCGGGCTCGGACGCGTGCAGTCGGGCCTCGTCGTGCAGCAGGCGATTGCCGGGCTGGTGCCGCTCATGCGCGGCATGCGCCAGCCGATCATCGCCGCCGTGAACGGCGCCGCGTCGGGCGGGGGACTGGCGCTCGCGCTGGCGAGCGACGTCCGCATCGCCGCCGCGTCGGCGCGCTTCAACGTGGCATTCGTGCGGATCGGGCTCTCGGGGTGCGACATCGGCGTCTCGTGGCTGCTGCCGCGGCTCATCGGCGCGTCGCGCGCCTACGAGCTCATGCTGACCGGCCGCTTCCTGCCGGCCGAGGAGGCGAAGACGATGGGCCTCGTGCTCGACGTCGTACCCGACGGCACGGTCGTCGACGCCGCGCTCGCGGAGGCGGACCTCATCGCCCGGAACAGCCCCTTCGGCGTGCAGATGACGAAGGAGGTCATGTGGAGCCAGCTCGAGATCGGCTCGCTCGCGGCCGGCATCGAGCTCGAGAACCGCACCCAGCTCCTCGCGAGCCACACCGGCGACATGATGGAGGCGGTCGCCGCCTTCCTCGCCAAACGGCCGCCGCAGTTCAACGACGAGTGAACGGGAGACTCCGATGAACCTGAACGGACGCATCGCCCTCGTGAGCGGCGGGAGCCGCGGCATCGGCCGCGCCATCGCCCTCGGCCTCGCCGCCGACGGCGCCGACGTCGCGATCAACTATCGCCACGATGAGGAGGCCGCGCGCGCCACCGTCGCCGCGATCGAGGCGCTCGGCCGCCGCGCCCGCGCTTACGCCGCCGACGTCGGCGACTGGGAGCAGTGCGCGGCGATGGCCGGGAGCGCCCTCGGCGACTTCGGCCGCTTCGACGTCCTGATCTGCAATGCCGGCGTCGCGTCGCGCGGCCAGACCGTCGTCGACACCGACCCGCGCGAACCGGACAAGCTCTGGAGGACGCACGTCTACGGCGCGTGGGCGCTCGCGAAGCTCGTCGTGCCCGGCATGCGGCAGGCGCCGCGCGGCGACGTCGTCATGATCTCGTCCGCCGCGACCCGGTACATGGCGCCGAACAGCGCGCCCTACACCATGGCGAAGGCCGCGCTCGAGGCGCTCGCCGTGACGCTCGCGAAGGAGGAGCGCCACCACGGCATCCACGTGAACGTCGTGGCGCCGGGCCTCGTCGACACCGACATGGGCCGCCGCCTCGTCAAGGGCGCCATGGGCGTCTCCGACATCCGTTCGATGGACGCCAGCAGCGCCTTCGGCCACGTGTGCACGCCGGAGGAGATCGCCGACGCCGTCCGCTTCCTCGTCTCGGAGCGCGCCGGCTACGTCACCGGCCAGCGCCTCGGCGTCGACGGCGGCCCGTTCTAGGTCCAGGTACGCGTAGCCATGTCGCCGCGCGAGCCCGAGGAGTACGGTCCGTCCATGAGCCAGCCGCAGCGCCACTACACGCTCGACGACTATTTCGCCGTCGAGGAGATGTCGCCCGTGAAGCACGAGTACTTCCAGGGTGAGATCTTCGCGATGGCGGGGGCCTCGTTCGATCACAATCGCATCGCCTCGAACGTCGTGGCCGTTCTGCATACGGCCTTGCGCGACACCGGTTGCGGCGCTTTTGGCAGCGATCTCCGCATCGCGACCGAGGGCGAGCTCTACACGTATCCCGACGTGTCCGTGATCTGCGGCGCGCCGGTGCTCGTGCCCGACCGCCCCGACACCGTGCGCAATCCGGTGCTGCTGGTCGAGGTGCTCTCGGACGCCACCCGGGACTACGATCGGGGCAAGAAGCTCGACGCCTACCGGCTGATCCCGTCACTCCGCGAGGTACTGCTGGTCGAGCAGACGAGGGTGCACGTCGACGTCTGGCGGCGGCGAGACGACGCGTCGTGGACGTCGTTCACGGCGACGGACCGCGACGCCACGTTGGCGCTCACCGCCGTACCGGTCGCGCTGCCGCTCCGTGAAGTCTATCGCGACGTCGTCGCGCGCTGAAGGCGCGCCATCCCATCGACGCCGGGACCCTGCGCGAGCGGAAACGCGGGCAGCAGCCGATCGGCGCTCTTGCCGGCGAGGATGATCTTCGTCTTCCCGGGCGCGAGACCCTGCTTCAGGATCACGCTCGTATCGGTGTTCCGGAAGGTCGTGGCGAACTGGACTTCCCAGCAGGCACCGCCACCGTTCGCGAGAGGCGCGCGAACGGTGGGATACATGACCGGGAGTGCCGGAGCTGGCAAGGTGTTTTCGCCGTCCGACGAGGCGAAACCCTCGGCGTTTCCTCGGGTGGGCGGCCCCGATTGTCGGCGCACGTCGGACGTGTCAAAGCGCTCGACCATGTCCCGCACGCCGCTCGTCATGGTCGCCCTCGCGACCTCGCTCGTCGCGGGGCTCCCCGCCGCGATCCCGGCCGCCGACCTTTCGGGCCTCGCCCCAACCCCGCTCCGCGCCGATCCCGACCGCCTCTGCGAAGCCTCCGCCGTCGTCGCCGGACGCGACGGCGCGGCCTGGGTCGTCGACCGCGCGATCGACGACACGCTCTTCGGGTTCTCCGTGAAGGCCGGCGCGCTCGTCGCCGTGAAGGAGCGGAACCTGAGCCTCTCCGCGATTCCGGCGCCGATGCGCCCCCACGACGTCGAGGCGGCGGCGATCGTCATCCGCTCGCTCGTGCTGGTCGGTTCGCATGCGCGGGGCGCGAGTTGCGAGGTCCGACCGGAACGCGAGCGCATCCTCGTCGCGGAGCTCGACCAGTCCGGCCCGGCCCTGCGGGAGCCGCGCGCGATCGACGATGCGCCGCTCATGGCGAGCCTGTGGGGCGCCGACGAGCGGACGTGCCTCGAGAGTCTGTTCACGCCGACCGGGCGGGCGATCGACGCGAGCCGCGCGCTCTGCCGTACGCTCGTGGCCGCCGAGCGCGCGGCGTCGAAGGACGCGTGCGGGACGCTCGCGATCGCGGGCGCGGCCGTCGTGGTGCAGGGCGCGCGCGAGCGCCTGTGGCTCGGGCTCCGCGCGCCGCTCGTCGACGGCAAGGCCGCACTCATCC
This sequence comes from Deltaproteobacteria bacterium, assembly GCA_020848745.1. Classification (NCBI taxonomy): domain Bacteria; kingdom Pseudomonadati; phylum Myxococcota; class Myxococcia; species Deltaproteobacteria bacterium. The sequence continues at coordinate 10,636 of JADLHM010000153.1, forward strand.
GCATGGCGAATCTCGACGCGCTCCGCTTCGACATGGCCGCGCTCGTCGACCTCGGCGGCAGCGGCATCCGCGAGCTCGCCGGGCACGGCCGATCGCTCTTCGCGGTCGCCGGACCCGCGGTCGACGGGTCCGACCCCTTCGCGCTCTACGCCGTCACGCCGCGTTCCGACGAGACCTTCGACGCGCGCCGCCTGCGCGGCGACCTCATCCCCTCATCGGGCGGCCTGCTCCCGGCCGACGCCGGCCTCGTCGCGATCGTCGACGGCGCGGCCGGAAAGGACGGCGGGCCGTGCCGCGTACCGGCGCGGCAGTACCCGCTGAAAGACGCAAACGTGGCGCAATGAAACCGCGTCGCCGGCGGACGCCATGCGCGGCAGCGGCGCGATCACGGCTCGTGAGCGCGCGCAGCGCATGCTATGGCCTGATCATGCCGATCCGCTTCCACTTCGCGCTCGGCGTGATCTTCGCGTTGCTTCTCGTCGCGTCCCCCGGGGAGGCGACCGCCGCCGCGCTCTCGCTCCGCTTCCACGGTCACGGCGTCGGCGGAATCGACCGCGTGCGCATCCCCATCGACGCGCCGGCGCGTCCGATCGACGTAGGCGGCGACTTCACGCTCGAGTGGTGGATGCGAGCGGCTCCCGCCGACAATACGAGCGGCGCCTGCGCGCCGGGATCCGACAACTGGATCACCGGCAACGTCCTCGCCGACCGTGACGTCTATTTCGATGGCGACCATGGCGACTTCGGCGTCTCGCTGCACGGCGGCGTGATCGCGTTCGGGGCGCACAACGGGACGGCGGGCGCCGGCATCTGCGGCGCGACGACCGTCGCCGACAACGCGTGGCACCACGTCGCCGTGACGCGGACGGCCGCAACCGGGGCGCTCACGGTCTGGGTCGATGGCGCGCTCGACGCGAGCGGCGCCGGGCCGACCGGCGACCTGAGCTATCGCGACGGACGGAGCACGAGCTTCCCGAACGATCCGTATCTCGTGCTCGGCGCCGAGAAGCACGACGCGGGCTCCAACTATCCTTCCTACGACGGATTTCTCGACGAGCTGCGCGTGTCGACGATCGTCCGTTACGCGAGCGCGTTCACGCCGCCGTCGACGCCCTTCGCGACCGACGCATCGACCGTCGGTCTCTTCCATTTCGACGAGGGACCCGCGGGACCGTGCACCGGCGCGGTGCTCGACGATTCGGGCGCGGCGGGCGGGCCGAGCAGCGGCGCGTGCGTCTATGGCGGGAGCGCGCCCGCCGGCCCCGAGTACTCGGCGATCGTCCCGTTCGGGGCGGGCCCAACGCCGACGCCCGCGCCGACGCCTTCCTGCGCCGCCGCGCCGCTCGCCGGCTGCCGGACGCCGGCCGCGCCCGCGAAGGCCTTCGTCCAGATCCGCGACCGTACCCCCGACGACAAGGACGCGCTCGCGTGGAAGTGGATGCGGGGCGCCGTTACGACCCTCGCCGACTTCGGGAATCCCCTCGCCGGCACCGACTACCGGCTCTGCCTGTACGACGGCGGCGGCCGGATCGCGGCGGCGGTGATCCCCGGCGGCGGCACCTGCGGCACGAAGCCGTGCTGGAAGGCGACGTCGACCTCGTTCCGCTACACCACCAAGAGCGCGACGCCGGGCGGCATCGAAAGCGTGACCCTCAAGCAAGGGCTCGTCGCCGGCAAAGCGCAGATCCTCGTACGCGGCCGCGGCACTCTCCTCGACACGCCCGCGCCCGACTCCATCGTCTCCCCGCTCCGCGTGCAGCTCGTGAACGATCTCGGAACCTGCTGGGAAGCGACCTACTCGTTTCCTCCCGCGCTGAAGCTCGTGCCCGCCGAACTCAAGGATCGCGCCGACTGATCGGGAACCCGCGCTACGCGACCTCCGTCCATCCGGCGCGGCGCCACCCTTCGAGGCAGCGCTCGGCCAGCTCCGTCGAGTTGGCGCGTCGGAAGCCCTCGACGGTGAACTGCGGCGCGAGCCGCCGCATCTTCTCGAGCGCCGCGAGCGCGTCGGCGGAGCGCCCGAGCCACCCGTAGGACGCCGCGAGCACGCGATAGATGTGGGCCTGGTCGGCGCGGAGGCGGAGGCTCTCCTCGTCGCGTGCGGCGGCGTCCGCGTAGCGTCCCGCCATGAGGTGCGCGACCGCGAGCCGGTGGACGAGGAAGTGCATCTGCGGATCGCGCGGCGAGAGGCGGATCGCCTTGCTCGCGATCCGCACCGACTCGTCCGGATGCGACACCGAAAGCGCGCCCGCGAGGCCCTCGTAGGCGAAGGTGAAGCTCGGGTTCAGCTCGAGCGCGCGCTCGAACGCCGGGATCTCGCGCGTGGAATCGCCGACGAGACCGCAGGCGTAACCGAGCGCGGTGTGCGCCCACGGGTCGTCTTCGTCGAGCGCAAGGCCCTCCTCGGCGAGGCGGAGCGCCTGCGCGGCGTCTTCGGCGGGGCGCTCGTCCCAGAGATAGGTCACCAGCACGATGTGCGCGATCGCTTCCAGCGCCACCGCCGTCGAGAAGCTCGGGTCGAGCTCGCGCGCCCGCTGGCAGAGCCGCAACCCCTCGCGCACCTCGTCCGCTGAGCGGAACCCGAACACGAGCCAACGCGCGCGCTGCACCGACTCCCACGCGTCGAGCTGCGGAGCGGGCTTCCGCTGCGCGCGCTGCCGCTCGACGCGCGCCAGCACGGGCTCGATGGCGCCGACGACGAGCGCGACCACGTCGTCCTGGAGTGCCGGTACGTCGCCCCGCTCGCGCTCGTACCGTTCGGACGAGAGCTGTACGCCCTGGGCGGCGTCGATGAGCTGTACGGCGACGCGCACGCGGTCGGCGGACCGCTGCACGCTGCCCTCGACGACGTAGCGCGCGCCGAGGTCACGGCCCACCTGACGGGCGTCGACGCGCTTGCCCTGGTACGTGAACGTCGAGCTCCGCGAAATCACCGGGAAGAGCCGAAACGCGGAAAGACGCGCGATCAGGTCCTCGACGATGCCGTCGGCGAGGACCGCGTGCGCGTCGTCGGACCCGCGGGGCTCGAACGGTAGCACGGCGATCGCCGGCCGGCCGCCGAACCCGGGCACCGTGGTCGCGCTTTCGATCGGTGTCTCGCCGTCGCGGAGCGGCCGCAGGCGATACACGCGCACCGACACGGGGATGTTCTTGAGCGCCGGTGTGCCGAGATCCTCGAGCGCGGCTTCGATCTTGCCGCGCACCTGGTCGACGATCGCCGCCGACGCGCAGATGCCGCCCGGCTCGGCGAGCGCCTCGAGGCGTGCGGCGATGTTGATGCCGTCCCCGAAGACGTCGTCCGCCGCGACCACGATGTCGCCGAGGTGGAGCCCGATCCGGAACGGCAGCCGCGCCTCGGCGGGCAGCACCTCCTCCTGGCGCGCGATCTCGCGCTGCACGGCGATCGCGCACGCCGCCGCGTCGATGGCGCTCGGGAGCTCGGCAAGGAGATTGTCGCCGACCGCGTTCACGACCCGGCCACGGTGCTCGCGTACGAAGCCGGCGAGCGTCTCGCGGTGCGCGCGCATCGCCGCAACCGTCGCCGCCTCGTCCGCGGCCATGCGGCGACTGTAGCCGACGGCGTCGGCGCTCAGGATCGCGGCGAGCCGACGGTGCGGTTTCGGCGGTTCCGGAGAGGTCATCGCGTCCCCTGGAGCGGAACGACCCTACGCAACGATCCACGCCCCGGCAAGGCGGGGTCGGACGGATTCACACGCCATCGCTTCGCTGCCATCCGCGCGCCGTGATGGCCGACGCCGCGCGACCGCGGCCCGGATACCGCTCCGCAAGCGAATTGCCTGCTTGCGCGGCGGCCCTGCACCCTTCACCATGCGCGCTATGCGCTTTCTCGTCACCGGCGCCGCCGGGTTCATCGGGTCGCACGTGGCCCACAAGCTGCTCGACCGCGGCGACGAGGTGGTCGGGCTCGACAACGTCAACGACTACTACGACCCGAAGCTCAAGGAGGCGCGGCTCGCGCGCCTCACCTCCCGCAAGGGCTTCACCTTCGTGAAGCTCGACCTCGCGAACCGCCAGGGCATGGAGGAGCTCTTCGCGAAGTACCGCTTTCCGCGCGTCATCCACCTCGCGGCGCAGGCCGGCGTCCGCTACTCGATCACGCACCCGTACGCGTACATCGAGGCCAACATCATCGGCTTCCAGCACATCCTGGAAGGCTGCCGCCACAACGGCTGCGAGCACCTGACCTACGCGAGCACGAGCTCGGTCTACGGCGCCAACACCGCGATGCCGTTCTCCGTGCACCACCACGTGAACCACCCGCTGACACTCTACGCGGCGACGAAGAAGGCGAACGAGCTCTTCGCCCACACCTATTCCAACCTCTTCGCGCTGCCGACCACCGGTCTTCGCTTCTTCACCGTCTACGGCCCGTGGGGCCGTCCCGACATGGCGCTCTTTCTCTTCGCCAAGAACATCCTCGCCGGGAAGCCGATCGACGTCTTCAACCACGGCAAGCACACCCGCGACTTCACCTACGTCGACGACATCACGGAGGGCGTCGTGCGGGCCGCCGACCAGCCGACCGTGCGTGACGCCAACTGGCGGAGCGACGAGCCGGATCCGGCGACCAGCTCGGCGCCGTGGCGCGTCTTCAACATCGGGAACGGCAAGCCGGTCGAGCTGCTGCGCTACATCGAGGTGCTCGAGCGGGAGCTCGGCAAGAAGGCCGAGATGAACCTGCTGCCTCTCCAGCCCGGCGACGTACCCGACACGAGCGCCGACGTGCAGGCGCTGGTCGACGCGGTCGGCTACCGCCCGGATACGCCGGTCGAGGTCGGCGTGAAGCGCTTCGTCGAGTGGTACCGGTCGTACTACCGGGTCTGATCAACCGCCGGGAAAGAGCCGCGCGGCGAAACAGATCTCGGAGGGCTTCCGCCGTCCGACGATGCGGACGCCGACGGAGCGACTGCGGGTCCCGACCGTCTGGCGCACGAATTTCGCGCCCTTCGGCAGCTTCACGGACCAGCAGACGAGGAGGTCGCCGCGCGTCTCCGCGCCCGGCGTTCCGCCGTCGACGTCCGCCGGGAAGCAGACCTTCGTCGGCTTCCGCACGCGGAACGCCTGGCCGCCGGGGAACCCCTCGTCGCGGACCGTGATCGGCGCGGGCTCGGAGATCCTCGGCGCGCCCTTCGGCGCCGCGGCCGCGTAGCACTTGAACCGGTTCACCTCGACGGCGCTCCTGGTCGGATCGTCGTTGAAGTCCGCGGGCACGTTGGTCCCCGGCTGGACGGGGGTCACGTCGAGGACGGCGGCGAGCGCGCCGAGCTCGAGCTGCCGCGTGCCGAAGCGATCGCTCACGCCGACCGTGAACGGAACGAACTTCGGCGCGGTCTTCTCCTTCTTGATGGTGATCCCGACGAGGTGAATCGTGTCGTGCGACACGGCTTCGCCGTCGAGGCTCGCGGGATTGCAGAGCGCCGCGAGCCGCCGCATCACGAAGCTCGCGTCGCCGAAGCGGTCGCGCACCTCGACGGGCGCACCGCTGATCGGCGTGAGCTTCTTGTTCTTCGCCGAACCCGCCAGGTAGCAGAGGAACGAGTCCGGCGGATTCTCGGCGGCGCGCGCCGGCGCGGCGACGGCCGCGAGCAGGACGCACGACGCGACGACCCGGAGCGCAGGAGACATCCCACGACACTACCCAACCGGCGCGCGGCTGCCAACGCCGTAACGCGACCCCGCGCACACGGCCGTCAGAGGTAGCCGAGCCGCTTCGCCTCGGCCGTGAGCTCGTCGCGAAACTTCGGGTGGGCGAGACCGATCAGCGCGCGGGCGCGATCGGCCGTGCTCTTGCCCTTGAGGCAGGCGGCCCCGTGCTCCGACACGACCCAGTGCACCTCCGTGCGCGGCGTCGTGACGACCGCGCCCGGCCGGAGCATCGGCACGACGCGCGACACCTCGCCCTTCTTCGCGGTCGAGTAGAAGGCGATGATCGACTTCCCGCCCCGCGATTCGAAGGCGCCGCGCGCGAAGTCGTGCTGGCCGCCGGTGCCGCTCCACTGCGTCGGACCCATCGACTCGGAGCAGCACTGGCCGGTCAGGTCGATCTCGATCGTCGAGTTCACCGAGACGAGGCCGTCGTTGCGGGCGATGTTCGGCGGGTGGTTGGTGTACGAAACGGGATGCGACTCGACGGCGGGGTTGTCGTCGAGGAACTCGTACATGCGGCGCGAGCCGGCGGCGAAGGCGAACACGGCCTTTCCCGCGTGAAGCGTCTTGCGCCGGCCGGTCGCGACGCCGGCCTCGATGAGGTCGACCATCGGATCGACGAACATCTCGGTGTGGATGCCGAGATCCCGGTGGCTCATGAGGGAGCGCGCGACGGCGCTCGGCACGCCACCGATGCCGAGCTGGAGCGTAGCGCCGTCCGGGATCATCTCGGCGATGATGCGGCCCATGGCGGCATCCTCCGGACGCACGGCGGGAGCCGGAAGCTCGATGAGCGGCGCCGAGTGCTCGACGACCGCGTCGACCTCGGAGACGTGAACCCAGGTGTCGCCGTGCACCCGCGGCATGTGGTCGTTCACCTGTGCGAGGACGAGAGCGGCGCTGTCGACCGCGGCGCGCGCGCTGTCGACGCCGACGCCGAGGCTCATGTAGCCGTGGCGATCGACGCGCGAGACGTGGATCAGCGCGACGTCGATCTTCAGGAACTCGCGGTAGATGCGCGGCACCTGGTGGAAGTAGGCCGGCGCCGCGACCGCCTCGCCCGCCGCGATGGCGGCGCGGTCGGCGCCGCTCGCGAAGATCGAGCGCCAGTGGATCACCCCGCGGAGATCGGGCGCGAGCGTCGATCCGGCCGACGCCGCGAGCGGCAGGAGCGAGGTCATCTCGAGGCGGGTGAGACCGCCGGCCCGGGCGCGCGCCGCGATCGCCGTGAGCAGCGCCGGGGGTTCCCCGACCGCGTTTCCCTGCACCACGAAGGCGCCGTCAGGGATCCTCGCCGCCGCGTCGGCGGCGCTGCTGAGCTTGGCGCGATACTGGTCGGCAGCCGTCATGCGGGCCTCGGTGCGCGCGCATCGTGCCTGCGTCTGCCGGCGGCCGTCAATGCGAGACACGAGCGAGACGCGATCCCGTGGAAGGGGGGAGTCGATCAAGGCTGAATTCCCTACGAAAACTCAACATTGCCCCAATTTGGCGCATGAAAGTTCAGCTAGATAGCCCCTGTTCCCTAGGGAATTTGCCCGGTCTTTCGCTCATCGCCTAGGGAAATTTCCCTTGACCTGCGCAAGCAGCCTGGCGTATCGCTCGCCATAGCGATCCGGAGAACCGCGGGGCACCGAGACGCCCCGCCGCAACCTTGGGAGGGCGCCATGATGTGCCGTGTCATCGCCCCAGTGGCCGGTTGGTTCCGCCGCGAGGCGGCCTCGCCTTCTCCGGATCGCTGCCCCCCGGCGCCGCCGTCGCTCCCCCGACGCCTCCGGATGGCGCGGCGCCGCGCGCTCCGCTGGTTCAGCGCACCGATCGCCATCAGCGAGCGCGCGCGCCGCGCCCACGAGGTCGCCCCGAGCCTCTGGGCGTACGGCTTCGACCCGTGGCCGGGAATCGGCCGCGTCGAAGCGATGCGCCCGACGCGGCGCGGACGCCGCGTGTCCCTGATCCGCGCGAGCTGAGACGGCGCGTACGCCCGGGCGGGCGCGGCAGCTCGGGCCCGGAACCTATCGGTGTGGACTGGGCGTCGTCGCAGTCGGACCGAGACCCGACTCCTGGTAGACGACCGGGTCCTCCTTGGCGGCGATCCAGTGCGGGACGCCGGCGGGCGCGACGTACACCGCACCCGCCGGGACGGCGACGAGCCGCGCATCGTCGACGGTCTCGCCGAACCCGACCCACAGTGTCCCGGAGAGCACCGTCGTGTTGCGCGCGTCGGAATGGACGTGCGGCGGGATGCGGGCTCCGGAATCGAGGCGCACCCGGAAGAGATACGGGCCCGCCGCGCGCTCGCTGCCCACCACCCACGCGCCCCGGACGGCGGGATTCCCCGGCGGGCTCGCCCAGGAAAGCGCCTCGGGAAGGATCGGCACGGGTGCCGACGGAGTGTCCGCCGCATGCGCGGACGCACACGCCGCGAGCACCAGGCACGCCGCGAGCACGAGAGTCCGCGCGAGAGATCCCACCGCCCCTACTCGTCGGTCGCGAGCACGCGGTAGGCGATCGCCCCCGCGACGGCGCCGAAGAACGGCGCCACCCAGAACAGCCAGAGCTGCGCGGTCGCCCACCCTCCGACGAAGACCGCGACGCCCGTCGAACGTGCGGGGTTCACCGAGGTGTTGGTCACCGGGATGCTGATCAGATGGATCAACGTGAGCATGAGGCCGATCGGGATCGGCGCGAAGCCGGCCGGCGCGCCTTTCGCCGTGGCGGCCAGGATGACGAAGATGAACATCGCCGTCATCACGGTCTCGGTGAGGGCCGCCGCGCCGAGCGAGTACCCGCCCGGCGAGTGCTCGCCGTAGCCGTTCGCCGCGAAGCCCGCCGCGACGTCGAAGCCCGCCTTGCCGCTGGCGATCACATAGAGCACGCCGGCCGCGGCGATCGCCCCGAGCACTTGCGCAATCACGTACGGAGGGACGTTGCTCACGGGGAAGCGGCCCCCCGCCGCGAGGCCGACCGTGACCGCCGGATTCAGGTGACAGCCGGAGATCGGACCGACCGCGTACGCCATCGTGAGGAGGGTGAGGCCGAAGGCCAGCGCCACGCCGAGCAGGCCGATGCCCACCTCCGGAAACTTGGCGGCGAGCACCGCGCTCCCGCATCCGCCCAAGACCAGCCAGAACGTGCCGACGAACTCCGCACCGTAGCTCCTCATGAGAGCCTCCTTTCGTCGAGGGATCGGTTGCGCTCGTACTCCTTCCGCTCGGGGCCGCGCAAGCGCGTCCCCTGCGAAGCGGAGCGCCGCCAGGGCGTCACCACACCGTGTAGACCATGACGAACGCGGCCGCCGTCATGAGCGTCAGCCCGACCAGGAAGACCCCGTCGATGATCCGCACGAGGACGCGCGCCGAACGCGAAGGCTGGAGCCGCAGCGCCGCGAATATGCCGTACGTACAGAGGAGGAAGATGAGCGCGCACACCGCGAAGAGGTCGTCGATGACGGTCGTCGCGACCGCGTCCGCCGGGCCGAGCGAGTGCATGACCGCGACGACCGTGACCGCGAGGCCGGCGAGCGTCCCCGACACGGAGAGCAGGTGCAGCAGCTCCTCGCGCACCCAGAGCTCCGATCGCCCGTTGCGCGCCATCCGGACTTCTCAGCGTACGAGCGGCGACTCGCCGGGCGCGAGCCGCGCGAAGCGTACGCTCGCATCCCAGAGCGCGGCCGCCCGCGTCTGATCGTACGAGGCATCCGACGACGGCGCCTCGCCCCAGCGCGCGTGCGCCGGGAAGTACTTCCCCGAGATGCGCACGAGCGACGGATCGACCACGAGCCGCGCGAGCGCCTCGCCGGCCGTGTCGGCAGTGTTGATCGACGGCGTGAAGCGCGTGGCGACCCGCGCCAGCGCCGGGAGCACGCGGAGCCAGATCCACCGGAGCGCGGGCGGATACTCGCGCGCGAGCCCCGAGCCCGGCACCAGGCCGGGCTCGTAGGCGTTCACCGAGATCGGACGCTCCTTCGAGGTGAGGCCGGCGGCCGCGAGGCGCCGGGTCAGCTCGTACGCGAACCAGAGATTGCAGAGCTTGCTGTTGACGTAGGCGAGGCGCGGCTCGAAGACGTCGGGCCGCGGCCCCCCGGTCTGCGCGAGCACGTCGAAGTGGCCGACGTCCGGCTTCGGCATGCCCGTCCGCCGCTTCGGGTCGTGCACGCCCGAGGCGACGATCATGACACGAGCCGGCGCGTGCGCCGCGAGCCGCCGCAACAGCAGGTTCACCAGCAGGAAGTGCCCGAGGTGGTTCACGGCGAAGGTGCGCTCGTACCCGTCGGCGGAGCGGATCACCTGCTTGCCGCTCGTCTGCAGGCCGGCGTTGCAGACGATCGCGTGGATCGGCAGGTCGCGTTCCTCCACCTCCCGCGCGAACGTGCGCACGGCGGCGCAGGAGCCGAGATCGAGGCCCATCTCGCCGATCTCGGCGTTGCCCGTCTCGTCGCGGATGCGCGCGGCCGCGGCCGCCGACGCGCCGCGGTCGCGGCTCGCGATCACCACCGCCTGCCCGTCGCGCGCGAGCCGCCGCACGCACTCGTAGCCGATGCCGGAGTTGCCGCCGGTCACGAGGATCATTCCGCGCCGGGTCACGAGCCGCGATCGCTCCCGGAGCGGAGCCGCTCGTCGGCGAGGTCGGCGTCGCGGATCTCGATCGGCATGGCGTCGGCGGGACGAATGGCTCAGCGGCTCCGGAAACGATCTAGCCGCCGCGACGGATCATCACAACGACGGGCGTCGAACGCGAGCGTCGCGACGAACAGCCGCGCCAGCACGAGCTTGGCCGCCAGGCTCACGTCAGCAGAGCCGCCCGACGAGCGCCGGGATCGCCTGCTCGACGCGCAGCACGCGCGGCCCGAGCGACACGGGCTCGAAGCCCTGGCGCGCGAGCGCGCCGATCTCGTAGTCGGTGAATCCTCCCTCGGGGCCGATCGCCAGGGTGACCGGCGCCGCCGGATCACGCGGACAGGACGCGGCGGCCGGCGGGTGCGCGACGAGGCCCCGCGTCCCGGCGGCGAGCGCCGGCAGCTCGTCCTCCACGAAGGGCTTGAAGCGGCGGTGCAGCGTGACCGTCGGGAGGATCGTGTCGCCGGCCTGCTCGAGGCCGAGCACGAGCTCCGCCTGGACGGCATCCGCGGCGAGCAGCGGGCTCTCCCAGTAGCTCTTCTCGACCCGCCAGGCGGCGACGAGACAGAGCCGCTTCACGCCGAGCGTCGCGGCCGCCTGGAGCACCCGCCGGACGACCTTCGGGCGCGGGAGCCCGAGAACGAGCGCGAGCGGCAACGGCGGCGGCGGGTCGCGGTCGAGCGTGACGGCGAGTTCGAGGCCGGCGTCGTCGAGCCGCGCGACGGTCGCGGCGCCGAGCCGCCCGCCGAGCACCCCGACGCGCAGCACGGTGCCGACCGCGGCGCGGTGTACGGCCTGCACGTGCGCGACACGGCGATCCGCCGCGAGCCGCACGATCCCGTCGCGCGCCGCCGCGAGCTCGCCGGGTGCCAGGAGGAGCGTGTTCATCGTGGCTGCTGGAGATGAGGCAGGTCCGCGCCGCCTACGCGGCGTCGCCGGGCCCCGCCGCGAGCGGGCCGGCGCTGTCGGAGCGGATCGCGGCGCGCACGCGGCCGAGCGCGGTCACCGTCGCCGGCTCGCGAGCCGGCGCGGCGGCGGCGGCGGTGGCAACGGCATCGCCGCCGAAGTGAGCGCGTCGAGCGCGTCGCAGTCGAGCCACACCCAGTAGCAGCGCACGCAAGCGAGGACACGCGGGCTCACGACGCTCGCGACCTCGGTGAAGCGGTGCAGGCAGGCCGGGCAACGAAGCGGCGACGAGCGTCCATGGTGCAGTGCCGTCTGCCAGAGGTGGTTCACTAAGGGACGCGGCGCGAACCGCCGCAGGATCGGCAGCGTCACGGCGCCGCCGCGGCACGCACGACAGACCCAGACCAACCCCTCGCGCCCCGCGCCACGCTCGAGGGCATCGCCGCAGAGCGGGCACGGCAGCGCGTCGAGGCGGGTGATGGCGGTGGCGCGCATTCCCCGTGGTCGTAATCCCGCCGCGGCGCCGCGACAAGCGTAGGGCCCCGGCCCGCCTCGATCGCGATCCGGTGCGCCGAGCGGGAAGTTCACCCGGTACGGGTGCGCCTCGTCGTGCCCCGTGGCTCGCGCTACGGGGCACGCAGCTACCGTCTCCCGGTCATCGAGTGCCGCCGCGTGCGCGTGGCGGTCGTGCGCGCGGCGCTCGTGCGCGCGGCAGTCGTGCGCGCGGCGCTCGTGAGCGCGGCGCTCGTGAGCGTGGCGCTCGTGCGCGTGGACGCGCGGGGGGCGGCGTGCCCGCGTCGTGCAGCGCACGCCGCAACGACTGCGCCAGGCGGCGGACCGCATAGCCCTCGAAATCCTCGACCGGATCGAGGTCGGAGGAAAAGACCTCGAGGATGCTGTCGAGATACTCGAGGGCCAGTCGCCGGCGCGCGACGGAGCCGCGCCCCCGAACGGAGGCGAGCTCGTCGTCGAGGTAGAACGCGCCCGTCACCAGATTCCGCCAACGATCGTCACGCATCACGGCGGGAGTGATAGAGAACTTCCGCGATCTTGTCGCGCCCGGCGCGCGCTCACGGTTCGGGCCTCCGGTCCGGCGCGCCCGGCGGCGAGGCTCTACACGTCGAGCTCGTCCACCTTCGGCGCCCGCTCCATGATGAACTCGAACCGCGGCGCCACGTCCTTGCCCATCAGCGTCTGGATCGCCTCTTCGGTGGCGGCCGCGTCGCCGATCGCGACCCGCAGCA
>JADLHM010000154.1 GCA_020848745.1 Deltaproteobacteria bacterium
CGGCAGTCGCGTCGACGGTCGAGTTGAGCGCCTCGGTGGTGGGGTTCGCGGTGGTCGCGTAGGTGAGGAACCCGATGGCGCCGACGACAAGGGGCTTGCCGAGCTTGTCGGGATGCACCTTCGAGTCGTCAAGCGCGCGGTTCAGCAACAGTCCGGCTTCAGCCATTGGGCACACTCCGAGTAGGTGCCCGATACGGTATTGAAGGTGGCACGCTTCCCACTAGACGCTTGGCCCCACCTGCGGACAGGTGCTATGATGCACCCATGACAGACGTCCTTTCCCGCGCGCTCGCCGACGAGAAATCCCGCCAGGTCCCCAAGCGCACGGTGGCGTTTGGGTTGAGGCTCGACGACGAGACGCACAACCTCCTGACCGCCGTTTCTCGACGTGAGGACGTGCCGATCAACGGGTTGATCGTGGCGATCTTGCGGCGCGCGCTATCTACTGAGGGACGCGGCGGATAGGCCGAGCCCCGACGACGCAATACAGGCGCCGGTCTGTCTTGCCCCACACGGCCAAGCCTTCGAGCATCGGCCACGACAGCACGACGCGCCCGACGGCAGGGTCCAAGCAGACCACCGACGAGGGCGTCATTTCCACAGCGAGGATGAAATGGTCCCCATCAATGTCACCGCCCGGCTTGTCTCCGTCGTAGTCGACGTGCAAGATCGCAAGCCCGTCAGCGCCGAAGGCGTCCCGAATCGTGTCCTTGATCTGCGCCGACCCCGGATTGCCTGTCACGCGCTCGGAGAGCGGCGCCACGAGGCCAAGCACGGGGGCGGCATCGTGGACGCGCAGACGATCGCCGTCGTACACCGCGGCGTCCTGGAATGCCTTGTTCGCATGAGGCGGGATGAGCGACGGTCTGGTCTGTAGCCGTCGTGCCGCCATCGTGAGGCACACCAGCAGGCACCCAGCCCGCCCGATGGTCGACGGGCCATCGCCGAGCGTGATCGTGCTCCACCGATTGTCAGCCTGGTAGAGCATGTCGGGCGCCGGCACCTACTCGACCCCGCCCCGCGCCTTGGCTTCCTTCTCAGCCGCCTCGGCGTCGAGCTCGTCGGCCTTGTCCTCGAGCTTCACGGCCTCGGCCTCCATGCCCGCCTTGCGGCACCTGTCCGCCTTGGCGCGCAGCTTGGCGGCTCGCACGCGGTCGCCGGCAGCCTCGCCCTTGTACCAGCGGGCCAGCGCCTTGATGGCCATCGGGGCGAGCGCGACGCCGAGGGACGCGAGGTACCCGACCCACGACGGCACGCCATCGGGCATCGGCGTGGTCCCGGTCGTGATGCCGAGCGACGAGACGAGGCCAAGGACGCCGCCGATGCCGACGTCGACGTTGTGGGAGGCGAGGCTGGTCAGCTTGGTCAGGGGCATGGGGGCTCCGGGTCAGGGGTCGATGCAAGCCGTGGTGTTGTCGTGGATGCTGACCCACGCATAGGTCGAGTTATCAGTGCCGCGTCGGCACCAGCACAGCATCGCGGCGGCCGAATCGTTCGTGTCGTCGACGGCGAACTGATGGAACTGCGTCGTAGAGTCGCAGGTCGGCAGAGTGATTCCGCTGCTGGCAGCCGCGCCAGCGGTACGGAAACTCGTGACCGTTCCAGATGAGATGATCGCACCGCCTGCCTCGAAAAGCGTTGATGTGATGTTGAGGCGGTCGGAGCCGTTCACGCGAGCCTCGATGGGGCCAGCGTTGTAGCTGTCGAGCATCATGCCACCGCTAGCCCCGGTACGAAGGCCAAACTGCGACGCGGCCCATCCGGTGTAAAGCGCCGCGGTGCTGCCGTGCCATAGGACGGCGCCGTGGTTATACGTCGATGCGATGTCCTCGCCGACGTAGAGATTGAATGCGCCCGACCCAGATGCGTTCTGGAAATACCCAACGGAACTACCGCCTGAATCGAATGCGTAAGCGTGCAGTTTCACGCCCGATGTTGGAGCTACGCCAATACCGAACCCGTATTGATTCCAGTTTGCCGCGTTCGCGCCGTCGACAGCGACGCCGATGTTATGCACGCCTGCATTGTCGTAGTAGTACCAGCCCGAATCAGTGTTGTTAGAGAACGACAACGACGGAGACGTGACAGTGCCGTCCGCCATCATGGCGATAGCTGTATCGCTGGCGCTTCCGCCAACGTCTCCACACGCAGCCGTCACCGCTGCGGCCATAGCCGCCGTGCCGGTAGCGTTCGGGTGGATGCCATCACCGTTATCAAACCCCGCATCGATGTCGTCGTCGTCGTCAGCGTCCAGCGCATCGTACACGTCGACAAAACATGACACCCCCGTCATTGCCAGGTGGTTCGTGTTGTATGTGTCGATGCAGCTTTGGATGTCGGCAGTCCACCCGCCCCAACCCTTGATCGGAGGAATGTTTGCGAGGATGACGCGCATCCCTTGCGCTGCCGCATCGGTAGCGATCGTCTGCATGTCAGCCTGCACGCTTGCGGCGTAAGTCAAGGCGTTGGCCGGAGTCGTCGATAGTGTGCAGGTGTTTGTGCCGCCATTGGCGAACAGCACCGTATATCCAGCGTTGTCGACGCTCGGCCATTGAAGCGACAGGATTTGCGCGGTCGTATGGCCGGATGTGGCGAACGGATCGATCTGAACCGTCGTTGTCGAGTCGGCATAGAGCCGGTGCCACGTTTGAGCTGAGATCGGATAGACAGAGATTGAGTCGCCAATCGACGCAGCGCGCACAGGTCGGTCAAGCGTTCCTCCGCCACCGCCGCCCCCACCGCCGCCGATCGACTGCGCGTGCGCGTCGGGGATGTAGGAGGCGAGGCAGAGCGCCGCGAGAGAGAGGAGGAGGGTGCGGGTCATGGGGTAGCTGGTCCCTGGTAGAGGGTGCCGCCGGTCTCGATACTGAGGTCGCGACCATTGCCGCTGACGTCGTCGAGATCGGCCGCGCCATCGCTCCACACGAAGGGCCAGTCACCCCAGGCCGACGTGTCCGGCGTCGTCGCGTCCACGATGGCCTGTAGCTGCGCGAGAGACGGCGCCGAAG
>JADLHM010000155.1 GCA_020848745.1 Deltaproteobacteria bacterium
CGGCGCGCTGCACGCGAGGGCGACTGCCTTCGTGACCCACGATCGACGTTTGCCCGACGTCCCCGGTATGCGCATCGTCTCGGTGTCGGACCTCCGCTGACGGTCACAGCCCGCCGCCCCAGCGATATCGGAGGGCCGATACCCACGCGGTCGATCTTCGATCCGCAGTTGGCGACAGCAGCGCCGAGCTGTCCCAGAACTGCATGCGAAATCAGTGGTCGTCGCGATCGGCGCGCAAGGCCGCGAGTGCGTCGCCTCGACAGCGTACTGGAGGACCGAGCTCGCCGAGCGTCAGAGAGCTCCGTGGAGCGGGAACAAGAGCCCCACGCCGGATGAGATCATCGCGAAGGTCGGTGGTGGTGCGCCCCACGCCTACGGGGCTGATCTCGGCAACCGGGGTATCTCGATCCAGCACGATGAGGCGTGTGCCCCGCCGGACGACGTGCAGATACCGAGACAGGTGAGTCTTCAGCTCCCCGATCCGGACCGTCCTCACGTGGTCACGTTCGCGCATCATCACAAGCGCCAGAACGCTGGCCCCGGCTGCATACAGCCGGGGCCGCACACCTCGAATGCCGCCTAGTTCAACAGCAGCTGCAGGTAGAACTTGCCCTCCGGCGGCGTGTCCTCGCCGACGTGGATGTGCTTGAGCTCGTGGTACTCCGCGAGCCCCCACTTGCCGAGCTCGCGCCCGACGCCGCTCTGCTTGTAACCACCGAACGGGAACCGGAGATTGATCATGTGGTAGTCGTTCACCCACACGGTGCCGGTCTCGATCTTCTTGGCCATCGCGATCGCCCGGTCCCTGTTCGACGACCACACCGCGCCGCCGAGCCCGTAGACCGAGTCGTTGGCGATGCGGATCGCCTCGGCTTCGTCCTTGTAGCGGATCACCGAGACGACCGGCCCGAAGATCTCCTCCTGCGCGATCCGCATCTTGTTGTCGACGTCGTCGAAGATCGTGGGCTCGTAGTAATAGCCCTTGCCCATGCTCGCCGGACGCTTGCCGCCGGCGACGAGCTTGGCGCCCTGCTCCTGCCCGATCCCGACGTACTTCTCGACGGTGTCGCGCTGCGACGCGCTCACGAGCGGGCCCATGCCGGTCGTCATGTCCATGGTGTCGCCGATCTGGATGCGCTCGATGCCGGCGATCATCTTCTCGACGAACCGGTCGTGGATCTTCTCGTGCACCAGCACGCGCGTGCCGGACTCGCAGATCTGGCCCTGGTGCATGAAGGTACCGAAGAGCGCGCCGAGGGCGGCGGTATCGAGGTTGGCGTCGTCGAGGATGATGTTCGGCGACTTGCCGCCGAGCTCGAGCGTGACCTTCTTCAAGGTCCCGGCACCGAGCTGCATGATGCGGCGGCCGACCTCGGTCGAGCCGGTGAAGGCGACCTTGCCGACGTCGGGCGAGGTCGCGAGCTCCTCGCCCGCCGTGCCGCCCGGCCCGCTGATGACGTTCACGACGCCCGCGGGCACGCCGGCCTTGGTGCAGATCTCGCCGAGCATGAGCGACGACACCGGCGTCACCGACGCCGGCTTCAGCACGACGCAGTTCCCGGCCGCGAGCGCGGGGCCGATCTTCCACGCGGCCATGATGAGCGGGAAGTTCCAGGGCGTGATGCCGGCGCAGACGCCGATCGGCTCGCGCACGACGAGGTTCTTCGACGGGATCGGCACCGTCTCGTCGTACTCCTCGCAGATCATCGCCTGGTACTCGTCGCCGCAGATGAACTGTCCGAAGTGCATGAAGGTCTGGGCGGCGCCCGGGACGTCCATGCTCATCGCCTTCCGCATGGTGCCGCCGCCGTCCTGCACCTCGGCCGCCGCGATCTCGTCCTGGCGCTCGAAGATCGCCATCGCGACCTTCTGGAGGATCTCGCCGCGCTCCTGCGGCGACTTGTTGCGCCACACGCCGGAGTCGTGGGCCTTCTTGGCGGCGGCGACAGCCTTCCGCACGTCCTCGCGGTCGGCAACCGCGACCGTGGCCCAGGGCTCTTCGGTCGCGGGATTGATGGTGGGAGCGGTCTTGCCGCCCTTGGCGGCCTGCCACTCTCCGTCGATGAACAGTCCGAACTCTTTCATGGCTGACTCCTTCTCGGCGCCGGTCGAGTCGCCGCGCCGTGGGTGACGGCGGGCGTCCGGGCGTCGGGTAGCTAGTCAGCTCGCCGGGGGTGGGTCAAGCCCGGCCGCGCCGTTTGTCGCGCCGTTCGCCGAGACGGCGCAACTGTGATCAAACGCGCCGCGAAGGAGCCGCGATGACCTACGAGAACCTCACCCTGGAGCGCCGCGACGGGGTCGCCACCCTCACCCTCAATCGGCCGAACGCCGCCAACAGCATCGACCTGCCGCTCGCCCGCGAGCTGATGCACGCGGCGATCGCGTGCGACGACGATGTCGAGGTGCGCGCCGTCGTGCTGACCGGCGCGGGCAAGATGTTCTGCGCCGGCGGCGATCTCCGCGCCTTCGCGGACACGGGCCCGGCGATCGCGAGCCGCTTGAAGGAGCTGACGGCGTACCTGCACGCGGCGATCTCGCGCCTCACGCGCATGGACGCCCCGGTCATCGCGGCGGTGAACGGCATGGCGGCCGGCGCCGGTTTCAGCCTCGCGATCGCCGCCGACCTGGTGCTCGCGAGCGACACGGCGGGCTTCGTGATGGCCTACACGCAGGCGGGCCTCGTCCCCGACGGCAGCTCCACCTTCTTCCTGCCGCGCCGCATCGGCGACCGCCGGACGCGCGAGCTCATGCTCACCAATCGCCGCCTCTCCGCGGCCGAGGCGCTCGACTGGGGGCTCGTGAACCAGGTCGTCCCGGCCGACGAGCTGTTGCCGGCCGCGACGAAGCTCGCGGCGACGCTCGCCGCCGGCCCGACGCGCTCGTTCGGCGCGACGAAGGCCCTCCTGAACGAGAGCTTCGAGCACGGGCTCGAAGCGCAGATGGAGCTCGAGGCGCGCGCCATCGCCGGCGCCGCGATCACGCCCGACGGTCAGGAGGGCATCCGCGCGTTCCTCGAGAAGCGGAAACCGGCCTTCACCGGGAAATGACGAGCGGCGGGCGGGTCACACCCCCCGCCGCGTCACCATCACCTTCACCGTCTCGGCCATGATCTTGAGGTCGAGGGTGATCGAGTAGTTGTAGATGTAGGCGAGATCGTACTTGAGCTTGTACGCCGGGCTCGTGTGGTACTCGCCGTTCACCTGCGCGAGGCCCGTGAGCCCCGGCTTCACCTGCAGCCGTTCGAGGTAGCCGGGGATCTCCTCGGCGTAGCGGCGTACGAACTCCGGACGCTCGGGACGCGGCCCGATCAGGCTCATCGTGCCGTTCAGCACGTTCCAGAGCTGCGGGATCTCGTCGACGCGGCTCGCGCGTAGGATGCGGCCGACGGGCGTCACGCGCTGGTCCTCGTGGCTCGCGAGCACCGGACCGCTCCCGCGCTCGGCGTTCTCGAACATGGTGCGGAACTTCCAGATCGTGAACTGCTCACCGCCCTGGCCCACCCGGCGCTGCCGGTAGAAGATCGGACCCGGTGAGCCGAGCTTGACGGCAACGGCGGCGAGGACGGCGATCGGCAGCGTCGCGACGAGCAGCACGCCCGCGATCAGGAAATCGCTACTGCGCTTGAAGAGGTAGGCCAGGTCGTCGCGCGGATTCTTCACGACCTCGACGACCGGGATGTCGTGGATGCGCCCGGACGACACGCGGCCGACGAGGATGTCGTACACGGAGGGCACCACGCTCACGCGCGGCCGGCGGCTCTGCCGCAGCATGCGGTCGACGAGGCGATCGCGCCACGAGAGCGGCGAGAGGAGCACGATCTCGCCGACGTCGTGCTCGACGAGGAGGCGCGGCAGGTCACCCACCTCGCCGAGCCACGGTAGGCCGCCGACGAACGGCGACGGCGCCTGCCCGTTCCCGTCGGCCGCGACGGCGACCGCGCCCACGATGTCGACGTGATGCAGGCGCGGCTCGCCGACCCCTTCGAGGAACTGCCCGATCTCCTCCGCGGTCCCCACCAGCAAGACGCGCACCGGCGACGACGCCGCGAGGCGCCGCCTGACCCACTCGCGAATCGCCGCGACCCCCGCCGCGTTCACGAGCCAGTACACGACCAGGACGGAGCGGGGGAAGTTGACGTCACCGCTGAAGAAATAGAGCGCCGTGGTGGCGAGCAGGTGCACGAAGAGCGCGGTCACGCTGTTGACGACCGGCCGGAAGCCGGTGCGCAGCGCCCGCAAGTCGTAGAACCCGAAGAAGTAGAGCGTCACGACCTCGGCAAGGAGGATCGCCGGCAGCATGTGGCGCAGCTCGAAGAGGCGCGCGACCGGCAGGAAATCGGTCGTGAGCGGCAGCGGGAAATAGATGCGCAGGAAGAACGCGAGCGCGTAGGCGGCGATCGCCCACGCGAGATCGCAGAGGAGAAGCAGCGCGATCGTGCTCTGCTCGCGGAGACCGCTGCGCTGCACGGCGGCTCAGGTCCCGGCGCCGGCGGCGGGCCAGCGCTTCGTCGACGGCAGCACGCTCCAGCCGTGGTCGAAGCCGCGCCGGATCCGGCGGAGCGCGCGGGCGCGCGCGTAGGCGCGGGCCGCCATCGAGAGCGCGACAAGCGGATACTCGTGCGGCGCGATCTCGCGGACGAAGCGCCGCCACGGATAGACCCCGAAGCCGTGCACGCGGTGGAGGTCCGGGAACTCACGCTCGAGCTGGAGCTTGCCGACCTCGTTCCGAATGCGCTGGCGGAGGTATTCCTCCCACGTCGTCGGCGGACGCAGCCGGACGACCGCGCCGGGTTCCTTGGCGAAGCGCGCCCGGCCGAGGCGGACCGAGAGGTACGCGTCCTCGTGCAGCACCGACGCCGGCATCGGCTCCGGCAGGGCCGCCGTGCGGAGCGCGTAGAGCCGCCCCGGCACGTTGCCGAAGTCGAACCGATGCGGCAGCGCGGCGACCCGCGCGACGAGCCCGTCGGCGGGCGTGACCACGGGCTCCTCGCGGCCGGCGACGATCGCGAGCTCAGGCGACGCCTCGAGGCGGCGCACGAGGAGTGCGAGGGCTTCCGGGGCGACGCGCACGTCCGCGTCGGCGAAGACGATCACCGGCGCCCGCGCGGCGGCGCGGATCGCGTTCCAGGCGGCGGTCTTGCTGCGGGGTGCGAGGCGGAGCAGGCGGACGCACGAGCCGGTCGCGGGCGGCGCCGCGTCGGGCGGGACGAACGGCAGCGCCGCGCTCCGCGCGAACGCCTCGACGCCCACGACGGCCGCCGCCGGCTCGTGCGGACCGTTCACCGCCACCACGATCTCGACCGGTTCGTCGAGGCGGGCGGCGCTCGCCGCAAGGCTCTCGAGCGTCGCGGGCAGATCGTTCTCGCCGGTGCTCGCCGGCACGCCGATCGTGGCCGCCGGCGGCCGGACGTCGTTCGCGGCCGAGCTCATGCCGCCCGGCGCACCGTCTCGAGGGTCGGCCGCGTGAGAAGATAGCCGTGCTTCCAGAAGAAGTATCCGAGCCCGTACACGTGCCGCGCGGTCAGCGCCGAGAGCAGCGTCCGAGTCACGCGGCGCTCGAGGTGCATCACGACGGCCTCCGGCACGTACTCGACGCGCCACCCCGCGCGGTGCATGCGGAGACAGAGATCGACGTCCTCGGGCCCGTAGAAGATGCGCTCGTCGAGGAGCCCGACCTCGTCGAGCGCCGCCTTGCGGATCACCTGACACGCGCCGATCACGTAGTCGACCTCGCGCACGCCCGCGTGATCCCACCAGCGGAGCTCGACGTCGTCGACGACCGCCCGCCCCAAGCGGGACGGCAAGCGCCGCAGCACCTTGTCGACGAGCGTCGGGAAGCGCCGGCAGCTGTACTGCAACGCGCCGTCGGGATCGACGAGCTTCGGTCCCACCAGGCCGACGTCCGGCGCCGAGTGCAGACGCGCCACCAGCGTCGCGAACGACCGCGGCGCCGCAACGGTGTCGACGTCGAGGAGCGCGACGAGCTCGCCACGCGCGCGCCGCAGCCCCTGGTTGCGGGCCGGCGCGACGCCCCGGTTGGTCGCGTTCGTGATCGTCACGAGGTCGGAGCGCGCGGCGAGCCATTCCGCCGTGCCGTCGCGCGAGCCGTTGTCGACCACGATGACCTCGATCGGAAGCGGCGCCGTCGCGGCCGGGAGCGCCGCCAGGCAGTCCTCGAGGAGCGCGCGCGAGTTCCAGGTCAGGATGACGATCGACACCACCGGCGCTTCCCCGCCTGGGCCTTTGACGATCCCGGGGCCCGGTTCTGTCACGCCCCCTCTATCCCAGGAGGCCGCCGGACCCGCAACCGCGCTCGGTCGGCGCGCCGCCCCGCCGGATCGCCGCTGAGACAGAGGCCCGCCATGCCGGCGTACCGCCGCGCGCGCCCGGCCGCCGTCGCGTCACCGCCGCGCGCCGCCCAGGCCGCGAACGCCGCCTTGGCGGCGAAGCCCGCCCCGGCCGCGACCCGGAAACCGAGCTCCGCCGGCCGGCCGCGCCGGCGCCGGAAGAAGCGGAGCGTCCCGCACAGCACGGCGCGATCGCGATTCGCGCCGTAGCGGGCCGCGCCGCTGCGGTTGCCGTGGTGCACGATCACCGCCTCCGCGCAGTAGCCGACGCGCCACCCCGCCGCGCTGAGGCGATGACAGAGGTCGAGGTCCTCGCCGTACATCTCGTAGGCCTCGTCGAATCCGCCGATCGGCGCGAGCGCCGCTCGGCGGGCGAGCAGGAACGACCCGTACACCCAGTCGACGAGCCCGCTCGCGGAGGGCGCGGTGCCGCGCGGCCCGCGCCGCCGCTCGCCGAGCGCCTCGGCGACCAGCCCCCGCACCGAGTGGAAGCGATCGACCGTCGGCTGCGGCGTCCCGTCGGCGTTGAGCGTACGGCACCCGACGAGCGCGACCGACGGCTGGCGGTCGAGGCACGCGAGTGCGAGCGGCACGGCGTCGGGCTCGACCACGACGTCCGGGTTCAGGAAGAGCACGACGGCCCGCCCGGTCGCCGCGAACCCTTGGTTCGCGGCGGCGGCGAAGCCGCGATTCGCGGCGTTGGCGACCACGCGCGCCGCCGGTGCGTGCCGCCGCACCTCCGCCACCGTCGCGTCGGTCGACGCGTTGTCGACGACGACGAGCTCCGCGCCGGCCGCGAGGGTCGGCGCGAGCGACGCCAGCAGCGCCGGCACCTCGGCGGCGCTCTGCCAGGTCACGACGACGATCGCGAGGTCGCCGAGGGTCACGGACTCAGAGCTTATCCCACAAGGTGCCGCCGAGAGCGAGGCGCACGGAGCCTGAGCGAGAGACGCAAGCGCAGTGCCGACCGCGGAGGCGTAGCCAGAGGCTACGCCGCACAAGGGAGGCGCGAGCACGCGGCTCGCAGCCAGGCTCCATGCGCCGCAGCCGGCGGCACCTTGTGGGATAGGCTCTTTAGGTCACGCCGGCTCACTCGTCAGGCCGTGCAGCGCGTGGCAGGCGTCCCCGAGCACGATGCGATAAGCGCGCGGCACCGACGCGGCGAGCGCGTCGAGGTTGTGGACCGTGGTGATGCGCTGCACGACTTCGCCGAGCGCGCGCTCCGCGGTCGTACGCGCGGCGCGCTCCGCGTCCGACGGCGCGTAGATGCCCCAGCGCTCGGCGTACCGCAGGTTCTCGATCGAGTGGCCGAGGAACTGGAGCTTCGCGGCGTCGGCGTTCAACTGCTGCGCCGGGCTCGCGAGGGCCTGGTCGATCAGCGCCACCTCGGCGGCGAGGCGGAAGTACGTCGCCCGCGTAAGGTCACCGACGCGCCGGCGCAGGCTCTTCGCCTCGTACCCGTGCCGGAGGGCGTCGTAGAGCCCGTAGAGCACGTGGCTGCCGTTACAGGCGTAGGTCTGGAGCGTGCTCCGGCCGTACGCCTTCGTGCCGCGCATCGCGGCGACGGTGTCGGCATAGCCGACCTCCGCCACCTGCGCCGCCGTCTCGACGAGCGCCGCCACGGTGAACGTCTGGCCGTCGGCGTTCGCGAAGCGGTCGGCCGACGGCGGCATCGCCCTGGTGAAGACGCTGAGCGTCCACGACAGCTCCGGACCCGCGATCGTCGGCGTGAAGAGCGCCCGCGCGCCGACGAGGAGGTCGTCGACGCCGATCGGGCCGCCCGCGGCGGCGAAGCGGCGCGCGGGCGGCACGCCGGTCGCGTCCATGATCTCGAGGAAGTGGTTCGGGTGCGCCTCGACGTTGATCGGAAACCCCACGTACGAGCGCTCGCCCTTGGGCGTGCGGGCGGCATAGCGCGCGATCACGGCGTCCAGGATGGGACCGGCGGAATTCTTCGCGTCGGGCCCGAGCGCGAGGACGACGTGCATCAGCACCCACGGATCGTCGCTCGCGAGCGCGCGCTGGGTGACGAGGCCGCGGAGCGCCTCGATCGTCCGGGCGGTGGCGGCGCCCGCCGCGCGCGGGCGCGACGCCGCGAGCGCCGCGGCGCCGGCGGCGAAGCCGAGGAATCGTCGTCGGGTCCATGCCATCATCGGCGGATTCTCTCAGCCTTCGCGCGGCTCGGGAAGGCGGGCGTCGAGCTCCTCGATCCGGCCCTCGAGCTCGTCGATGAAGTCGCCGAGCCCGTCGGCGCCGGCGACGGTGGCGGCGCCGAACACGCGGGCCAGGTCGTGGACATGGACGACCCGTCGCTGGGCCGCCCAATACACGCGCCCGAAGGCGCTCGGACGGAAGGGCTCGCGGAAGAGCGGCAGGACGTCCCGGTCGGATCGCCGGCGCCGCGCTTGCACCGCGTCGCGAGCCGCTCGCAGCGCCGGAAGCCGCGCGTCGAAGGCGCGCCCGGCCTCCGCGAACGCCCCCGCCTCGGGACCGCGCGCGAGCCGCGCGCGTTCGGCGAGGAGCACGCGCGCCGCCGGCAGCACGACGTCGAGGCTCGCGTCTTCGTAGTTCTTGAAGCACGACGCGAGGGCGTTCCGTTCGAGGAGGAAGCGCCAGCGTCCGACATCCATGCTCGAACCGCGGTGACGGTGGTACGCGACGGCCGTCGGCACGTAGAGCACGCGCTCGCCGAGCACCCAGAAACGCCATCCGAGGTCGACGTCCTCGAAGTAGGCAAAGTACTCCGCGTCGAAGCCGCCGGCCGCGAGGAAGCGAGCGCGATCGACCGCGAGCGCGCCGCCGCACCCGAAGAGCGCCGGCTCCGGTCGGGCCGCCGGGTCCGCGACGTACGGACGCCCCCAGCCGCGGTGGCTGCCGTGACCGTGGAAGTTCATCGCCGCGCCCCCGAAGTCGACGCGCGCGCCGTCCCAGTCGAGCATGCAGCTTCCCGCCGCGGCGGCGTCCTCGGCGCGGAGCGCCTCGACGAGCCGGACGAGCCACGTCGACGCTACCCGACAGTCGTTGTTGAGGAACGCGACGACGTCGCCGGAAGCCGCCGTGGCCGCATCGTTCGCGGCCGCCGCGAAGCCGCGGTTCGCGTCGTGCGCGACGACGCGGACCGCGGGCCACTCGCGCCCGAGCCAGGCAACCGAGCCGTCGGTCGACCCGTTGTCGACGACCACGCACTCGAGGTCCATGCCGGGGTGCTCGAGCGCGAAGACCGACGGCAGGCAGGTCTCGAGGTGGTGGCGACCGTTCCAGTTGACGATCGCGACCGTGGCGACGCCCGCGCTCATGTCCGCTCGCCTCCGGCGAGCCGGCGGACGACCTTCCGGAACCCGCCGTAGACGCGATAGGCCGGATGCGCCCGCACCCGCGCCGCGAAGCGCGCATCCTCGACGGCCCCGGCTGGGGGCGCCGGATCCGCGGTTGCCACGACGACCGGCTCCGCCGTGACGGGCTCGGGCGGCGGCGCCGGCGCCGCGGCGTTCGACGACGCCCCGGCCGCGAGCGTCAGGATCTCCGAGAGCGCGGTCGCGTCGCGCAGGCGACGCGCGGCGGCGTCCGTGCCCCCGTCGTCGGTGGCGAGCCGCCGCACGTCGCGACACCAGTCGGTCGCGCCCGTGAGGTCGACCACGAGGAGATGGCGATACGCCGGCTCGCGCCGATCGGCCACCTGGCCGTTGTAGCGCGCCTGCCCGCGCGCGTAGCGCTCGCCGAGGACCGGCTCGGCGAGCAGCAGGTTCGCGGCCTGCATGAGGCTCCAGTACGGCAGGTACCCGTTGGGCAGCGCGACGAGGCTCGCCCCCGCCTCCTCGAAGTAGGCGATGGTCGCCGAGAGGTCGGGATGACCGTGCGCCAGGTGCTCGCGGAGGAAATCGTGCGCGTAGCCGTGGCGGGCCTCGACGAGCGCGAACAGGAGCGCGTCGGCCTCCCGGACGCCGGGCGTCGCGAACGGCGCGCCGAGCACGACGAAGCGCCGCGAGACGCGGCGCAGCTCGTCGAGGAGCAGCGTCCGCCCGTCCGGCGGCACGTGCTCGAGCACGTCCTGGCAGAGCACGAGATCGAAGCTCGCGTCCGCGAACGGCAGCGGCGGCTCCGCGACCGCGCGGTGATCGGGATGATCCGCGACCCGGACGTCGACGGCACACGTCGTGTCGTCGGGAAAGAAGTCGGCGAGCGTCGCGAAATGACCGTGCGCGCCGCCCATCACGCCGCCGACGTCCAGCACGCGCCGGGGCGACGTGCCGAGCCGCGCCGTCGCCGCGCGCGCGTGGTCGTAGCGTTGGTACATGTCGAAGGGCAGCCGGGCGAAGAGCTCGACCCGCGTGGCGGTCTCGGCCACCACCTCGAGTCGCCGTACGAGCAGCGGCGAGCTCGCCCGCAGGCGGAGCCCGTGTCCGCCTGCGGCGAGCGGCACGCTCGGCAGCTCGAGGGCACACGGCGCCTCGGCGAGCGGCGCGCGGCCGATCTCCTGGTCGCCGATCTGCGCCACGAGGTCGCCGGCGCGCTCGGCGCACGCCTCGACCCGCACGGTGACGCGGCAGGGCTCGCGCCCGGCGACCAGGAGATAGCAGAGGCCGTCGGCGGCGCCGCTCCACTGGGCGTCGGGCGCGTCGGGCTGCGGCGCCGCCACGAATCCCGCCCGCACCCGGACCGCGACCCGCGCCGCCGCGGAACCAGCGACCGTCCCGAGCGTCGACGCCGCTCCGAATCCCTCCGGGCGTAGCCCACCGGCGGGCGCGAGCCCCGCGGCGCCGGATCGCACGGCCGCGATCTCCAGATTGTAGGGCGCCTGGAAGAAGCGGAAGTCCACCGTGAACCCGAGTGCGAGCAATCGGTCGACCCAGTAGGACGGCGGACGCTCCGAGTAATGCGTCTCCTCGTCGCCGCCGAAATACAGCGGATCGGGCGTCGCGCCGATGAGCGCCCCGCCGGGTTTCAGCACCCGGGCGATCTCGGCGAGCGCCGGCTCGGGCTCGTGCAGATGCTCGAGCACGTCGAACGCGCTCACCACGTCGAAGGCGCCGTCCGCGAACGGCAATCGATCCGCGAGCCCGCGCAGGACGCGCCCCGCGGCCGCCGGCGCCTCGTCGCGCGCGCGCGCGAGCGCATAGGCGCTCACGTCGACGCCGACCGCCGCGAAGCCGCCCGCACGCGCCTCGGCGACGAGGTAGCCGTAGGCGCACCCGAGATCGAGCCAGCGCGCGCCCGGCGCGTAGCGCGTCGCCAGGTGCGCCACCCAATGATACCAGCTCGCGTGCTCGCTCTCGTAGCCGGACGACGGGTATCCGCTGTTGACCCCGTGGTAGTAGCCCTCGTCGTAGAGGGCTCCGAGCGCGCGCGCGTCCAGGTCGGGCGCGGACGACATGATGCGCGCGCTCATAGCACGGCGCAAAATCACGGCGCAATTTTGCCGGCGTCACACGCCGGATCGGGGCGCTCGTAGAGATCGAGCTCACCCGCCGCGTCCGCCGACGCGTCGACGACGACGCGCGCGCGCCGCGGACCGTTCGCGAAGCAGAGCGCGCTCGCCGATCCCGCGGAGCCGCTCGGCCCGGCGTCCTCCCGCACCGTCACGGTGCCGCTCCCGACCGACGCGACGACGCGAACGCCGCCCGCGGGAACGTCGATCTCGCACGTCACCCGGCGCGGCAGCGACGTCGGACGCGCGATCGTACCGTCGCCGTAGCGGCGCGGGGCGGGCAGGACGCGGATCGGCACGGTCACCGGCGCCCCATCGTCCCCGCGGCAGGACTCGTACGCCACCGCGGGGCGGTAGCGCGCGACCCGCAGGGGCCCGAGGTCGACGAGCTCGAACCGTGGCGGCGCGACGACGGGCGCGCCGGGATCGTCGCGATACCAGAGCACGACGTGGCGTGGCGCCCTCGCCCCCCCGCTCGGCGGCGCCGCGCGCGCGAGCCAGAAGCCGTTGTCGCCGGTCGCGTCGTCGAACGCCGGCCCGTGGACGCTCGCCCAGCGCGCAGGGAAGGCCGCGCCGTCGTCCGCCAGCAGCGCCGCGAGCTCGCGCTTCACTCCCATCGTGAGCAACCGACCCGGCACGGGAGCGTCGCGGCCGCCGGCGCCGTCGAGAGTGAGCGCGGCCGGCGCGAGGGCGAGGTAGCCGTGGCGGGCGATCGTCGCGAGCCAGTCGGCGCTCCATCCGCCGAGGAGCGTCGACGCTCCGATGAGGACGGCGGCCGCCGCGCGTCCGAGCGTCGATCGCGCGTCGCCCGCGACCAGCAGGCCGGCCGCGAGCGCCGCGAGCGGCAGGAGCGCGTCGAGGTAGTAGTACCAGGCCTCGCCGGGAAGCAGGACGACCATGCCGAGCTGGCACGCGGTGACGACGGCGAGCACCGCGGCCGGCCGGTCGCCGCGGCGCGCGCGGAGGACGGCGCGCCCGATCCCGAGCCCCGCCGCCGTCGCGACGAGCACGGCGAGGCCGCGCGCGACGAGCGGCGCGGGAGCGGGCGCATCCGGCCACTGCCAGAAGGCCTCGGGCACGCGCCATTCCAGGCACCATGCCGCCACGAGCCGCGCGAGCACGTCGGGCGGCGGGCCGCGGCTCGGCAGGGTCGCCAGGCCGGCATCGCGCCCGGCGTTCGCGAGCGCGGCGTACGCGGCCGGAAATCCGGTCGCGATCCCGCCCATGACGCCCGCCGCGAGCGCGGCGCGCGTCGGCCGGCGGGCGAGCACGAGCCCGGCCGCCGCCACGACCCATGCCGCCATCGCCAGATGGAGCTGCACGGCGAGCCCGAGCGTCGCCCCGACGAGCGCCAGGCGCGCCGGCGTCGCGGGCCCCGCGAGGAGGGCGACGAGCGCGAGCGCGACCGGCGGCAGCGCCGCGGGCGCCCAGGCCACACGCCCGTCGATGATCGCGACCCGCGACGTCGCGAGCACGGCGAGCGCCACGAGAGCCGGCCGCGCCCCCCACCAGCGCCGCGCGCAGAGCCAGGTCGCGACGAGCGTCGCGACGCCGAGACCGGCCGCGAAGCGATAGGCCGCGAGGGGCTCGTCGCTCGCGAGATGCGGTAGGGCCCAGACGTAGTGATAGAGCGCGCCGAGGCTCGTCACCCGGCGCATGGTCGGTCCGACGATCGGGAAGCCGCTTCCCGCCGCGACGTCGAGCGCCGTCTGGACGTCGCGCGCCTGGTCGACCCCGAACCAGCCGAGGTCGAGGCGCCAGCAGCGGAGCGCCGCGCCGAGCGCCAGGAGCGCGGCGGCGAGCGCGAGCTCCCCGCGCGTCGGGCGCGTGCTCACGCCGCCTCGCGTTCGGCGTGCAGCCGCGCGCCGATCCGAGCGTACGGCACGAGGAGCGCCGCGGCCAGCAGCGAGAGCGCGCCGCCGACGATCCACGACGTCGGTCGGTACCGGAACGTCACGACATGGCGCCCCGCCGGCACCAGGACTCCGCGCAGCACGCCGTCGACCGTGTGCACGGTCGCAGCGCGGCCGTCGACGTCGGCGCGCCAGCCGGGATAGGCGAGGTCGGCGAGCACGAGGAGCGCCGGCGCCGGGCCGGCGGTCGCGACGGTCACCGAGCCGGGCGTCTCGCGCTCGATCGCCGTACCGGAATCGTCGTCGGCGCCGGCGGCGGGCGCGGTGCGCACCGCGAGGGCCGCGCTCAACGCCGCCGCGTCGGCCTTCGGTACGAGCGCGGTCGTGCGAAAGTCGAAACCGTCGCCGAGACGTCCGAGCGCCGCCTCCTCGCTCGCCGTCGGCTCGACGTTCCGGACCCGGAATGCCCGCGGCAGCGCGTTCGCGTTCTCGTAGACGACGGCGCCGACCAGCGGATCGCGAAACGCCTCGCGGAGCGCCGCGGCCTCGGCCGCGTGCCGGGTTCCGCGCTCCGCGCCGAGGCGCGCCTCGACCGCCGCGCCCGGGCCGAAGCCGAGATCGCCGAGCGCGACGACCGCCGGCGCGCCGTCGACGCTCGCGGCCGTCACGCGCACGCGCACGCGCCGCGCCTCGCCGGCGCGCCCGAGGGCGACGCGCTCCTCCTGCCACGCCTCGCCGGTCCCGAGGCGGCGCGGCGCGCCCGACGCGTCCGATGCGACGCCGTCGACGACCGTGCGCACCTCGACGGCGGAAGCGGCGCCGCGCACCAGCGCGCCGAACGCGAGCTCGCCCGCCTCCGTGACGGCCGTCACGTCGAGCGTGAACGGCGTCGGCACGCTGAACGCGAAGCGCTCCTCCCCGGCGGCGGCGATCGGTCCGATCGCGAGCGGGCCGCCCACGACCGCGAGGCGCGTCAGCCCCGCGAGCAGGCGCGCGGTGCGTTCCCGGCCGACCTGGCGCCGTACCCGGATCGCCAGATCGTCGACCACGAGCGGCCGGCGCGTCACGACCCAGCGCACGCCGGCGAGGTCGGCGGCGGGCGCCGTCGCCGCGAGCGGCACGTCGGGGTCGACCGTGAAGTGGATCACCCGGCCGCAGAAGCTCAGCAGGCGCGTGAAGAAGGCGTAGGTGGCGCCCGGCGTCAACACGTCGATCGACCGGACGTCCGCGAGCCCGGCCGCCACCGACGTGAGCGGCACCGCGAGGTCCGGATCGGCGACGATGCGGCCCGCTTCCGCGCCGCGCAGGAACGCGACGTACGGAGGCGCGCGGTACGGGTCGAGCCGCGGCGGATGGCGATGCGGCGCCGCCGCCCAGAGCTCGACGAGCGCGATCGCGGCGAGCACCCAGGCCGCGAGCCCGCGCCCGACGCGCCCGCCCCACCAGAACCCGACCGCGGCGCCGAGCGCCAACGAGAGGATCCCCGGGAGCGCGAGCGCCGCCGCATGCGTCGGCAGGGGCGCGCGCCACACGGCCGCTCCGGCGAGGGCGGCGAGCGCGAGCCAGGCGACGAGGATCGCGCGGCGCGCCGAGCGGTCCTCGCAGCGTCCCGCGAGGAGCGCGTCGAACCCGATCGCGGCCGCGACCGCGACCGCGAACACGACCGTGAACGTGTACTTCACGAACAGAATGCCCCGCAGCACCGGCAGGTGCACCGCGAGATCGCCGAACGCGCCGACGTTCCGCGCCAGCAGCGCGACCGCCCAGGCGGCGCAGCAGAGCGCCCCGTGGCGCATGGGCGCGGCCCGGGCCGCGACGCCGAGGGCCCCCAGCACGACCGCCGCGCCGCCGAGCGACGGGGTAAGCAGACCGTCGGCGAACGCCCGCCCCGGCGCCACGAAGAGCGCCGGCACCGCCAGGCTCGCGAGCGACGGCCACGGCACGACGAAGCCCGCGAGCTGCGAACGGCCGCCGAGCGTGAGTCCCGACGCGCGCGCCATCGACTCGAGCGCCGGCACCAGCAGGAACCCGGCGAGCCCGGCGGCGAGGACGAGACCCGCCGCCGTCGACGCGAGCGTCGCAATCCCCCGGCCGCCGCGGCGCCGTGGCGCGCGCACGAGCGCCCACGCCGTGGTGAACGCGACGCAGAGCAGGCTCGCCTGCAGCTTGCCCCCGAGCACCGAGCCGGCGGCGGCGAACGCGAGGAGTGTCCAGCCGCCGACGCGCCCCGCCCGGCCACGCTCGAAGCCGAGGAGCATGAGCGGCAGGAACACCTCGGTCGAGAGGGGATGGTGCGCGATCCACCCGAGCGGGTACCCGCCGTAGGCGACGAGCGCGGCACCGAGACACGCGGCGGCGGAAGCGAGACGGATCTCTCGCAGGAAGGCCCACGTGGCGCACGCGAGGAGGAGCAGCCGGGCCAGGTAGAAGAGATCGGCGTGGGTCGGGGACGGCCAGAGGTTCAGCGGCAGCTGCAGCGGATTCCCGGCGCCGGAGTTCAGGTTCGCGGCGAGCGGGCTGCCGAGGCCGCTCCCCGGGCTCCAGAGGGGGAGTTCGCCGGCGGCGAACCCCGCCCGCGCGAGGTACGGGCTCGGCTCGTCGACCCACGCGGCGCCCTCGACGTCGAGGAGGTGCGGCGGCGGCGCCGGATCGGGCGCGTCGAGGGGGCCCCGCGCAGTCAGCCCGGCCGTCGACGACGCGGCCGAGAGCGAGCGCCCGTCGAAGACGACGTCGGCGAAGAAGATCCCGTGCAGCACCAGGAACACGAGCAACGCCGGCGCGACCGACACGAATCCAGAGCCCTCCCCGCGGCGCCGCCGCACAGCCGCGGCCGCGCGGCGGCCTTCAGTGAAACGCGATGCGGCGCACGTACAGATCAAGCGGCGGCCGCTTGTTCTGCGCGTCGCCGAGCGTCTTGATGACGGCGCGCGCGTCGCCCCACTCTTCCCACATCACGTAGGCGGTGGCGCCGCCGACGGCGATCTGCGGAAAGCGCACGGTGCCCTGGCCCTCGGCCTCCGGGCGGTCGACCACGGCGAGCGGCGCCTCCCACGTGGCACCGTCGTCCTTCGACCGCGTCAACCGGACGCCGCGCGCGCCGGCGGCGTAGACGAGATAGAGCGTCCCGTCGGATCCCGATGCCAGGCGCGGCGCGCTGGCCTTGACGTCGGCGGGCGTCAACGGCGCGACCGCGTCCTTGCCGGGGCTCCAGGCGCCGTCCGGCCGCAAGCTCACGTAGTACACCGCCTCGGCGCCGCCACGCGCCTTCGCCTCGAAGACCACTGCGGCGCGCTTCCCGTCCGAGAAGAGCTGCACCGTCGGAGCCGTCCCTCCCGGCTGCTCGTGCAGCAGCACGTCCGTGCCCCAGGTGATCCCGCCGTCCGCCGAGGAGTCGGCCCAGACCTCGGCGAAGGCGTTGATCCCGCCGACGGCGGCCGTCCAGAGGACGACCGCGCGCCCGCTGGCGAAGGCGGCGCGCGGCGCCAGCGGCGCACCGCGCCCCTTGCCGTCGTCGACCCGAACGGGCTTCGACCACGTGGCTCCGCGGTCCGAAGAGGCGGCCGCCATCACCACGCGCCCCGCCCCCGACGCCTGCTCCTCCCAGACCGCGACGACCCGGTGCTCCCCGTCGCTCGCCACGGAAACGGCGTTCGCCATGAGGCCCCCGCCCTCCCCGTCGTCGATCCGCACGTCCTGCGGCAGCCAGGTCGCGCCGCGATCGAGGGAGTGGTTCACGAAGACGCCGGTCGTGTAGCCGCGCTCGTCGGGCCAGGCGACCGTCACGCCGCCGCTCCGGTCGGTCGCGATGGCCGGAGCGAATGCCATCGGCTCCGTGTTGAGCACGCGCGGATCCGACCAGCTCGCGCCGCCGTCGCGGGTGCTGCGGAACACGACGAACTTGTTCCCGGTCTCCGGCCGCCGCGCCTGCCAGGCCGCGAAGAACTCGCCGTCAGCCGCGCCCCGCAGCATGGTGAGACCGATCGTGATCGTCCTCAGCATGTCGTCGGGGCTCAGGTGGGCTTCCGGACCGAACGGCTCATCCGCCTTCGGGGCCCGCCGGAAGACGACCGGCCGATAGGGCGGCTCGTCCCGCATCCAGATCGCCACCGCGCCGCCGTTCGCGAGCGCGTGGATCGCGGCGTAGTACGCGACCTGGTAGCGCCCGACGTTCCCGGCCTCGCCGTTCAGCCGCTCGATCTCGGCGAGCTCGGGCCCCTTCGGCTGACATCCGAGCACCAGGACGAAGAAGGACACGAGCAGAGACGTCCGGAGACCGCGGCGGCAGCATCGCAAGGGGGCACCCATCCTGGTGGTGGTCGTCATGGCCGAGCGGGCAAAAAGAGAGGGGACGGCGTACGAAACGCCGTCCCCTCGTTCTTCACTCGGAGGTCCTGCTTAGGACAGGATTACTCCGCGGTGTAGCGACCGAGCACCGAGGTGCCGTACGGACCCACCGCCTGGCCGTGATACGCGAACAGGAAGGTGGTCAGGTCGATGCCGTTGATCGTGGTGTCGCCGATCGGCACATTGCCTTCGTCGCTACCGACCTGGCAGTTCGTGATGCGAACGAAACCCGAAGTCTCGGCCGGGATCGAGGCCGGGATGATGGCCGGGAGATCGATGGCCGCGAGGGAATCGTTCTCGGCGATCTTCGCCGTGCTCGAGCACGTGACGCAGATGTCCGGCAGCGACACGAAGGACTCGACGTTGTCGTAGTACTGCGCGTTGCAGCAGACGGCCGAGCCGTTCGTGAGTGCGGACGGGATCGGGCCGATCTCGGACTCCGAGAACTGCGCATTGCCCGCAGGGAACGCCACCCCGATGAAGAAGACCTCGGAATCCTGGAGGTCGAGCGGGTTGAAGGTCTGCAGGAAGAGGCCGGCCGCGACCGGACCAGTGAGGAAGAAGTCCCCACCAGCGGGAAGCGTCTGGCCGTCGACGACGCCGATCGCGTTGTTGCCGAACGCCGCGTTGGTCGCGGTGTTGGCGACGACCCAGCTGCCGATGAGGGCCGGAGTGCCGCTCGGCGCTTCCGGATCCTCGGGCTCGCAGGTCTGGCTGTTGGTGTCGGCATCGAACGACGTAACCGTGACGAAGCCCTTCTCACCCGTCAGGTTGATCACGGGGCCAGTGTTGATGTTGCTCTGGCCGGTCTGGATCTGACCCTGGAGGGCGGTCGGGTCCACGACCACGGTGTCACGCGGCGTCAGGCAGATGAAGACGTCCGCGAGGTGGTCGCAGCTCTCGGACCAGAACGACCAGTGGGTCGCCAGGGGATCCGAGTCCTCGCCACCGATGCGGCTCACGAGCTGGAAGCTCGCCTTCCCGTCCGTGACGTCGAACGGCATGATCAGCGCCACCGCCGGCTGGATCGTGGTGACCGTGTCACCGAGCTCGGCCGCCTGCACGGGACACGTGGCAAACGCCACGCCCGCGAGGGCCGCCCCAAAACTAAACTTGATGCCCTTCCTCATAGTGCTCTCTCTCCTTTCGTCTCCACTCGTTCGCTGTGAGACTTCACTGACCTACTGCACATCGCGCCGGTCCGGTGATGGCGCGATCTCTTGGCAATCGTGAGCACCCATCCCCCTTCCGGTCCTTCCGACCAACGACCGCTGGGGAGCGCGTCACTCGCTGAAACTTTGATTACGAGACCCAAAAAGAAGACCCACGACCCCCAACCATCCTCACCCTAAAAACGCGGCGCATCCTAACCCGAGGTTTTGAAATGTGTCAAGGCTCGAGAGCCTCATTCGGCCATCACCACGTACCAGACGCCGTCGCGCCGCACCCATTGGTCGTTGGTGGTGACCTGCTTCTTGATGAATGTCAGCTCGCCCTCGGGCGTCTTCAGGGGGAAATTGACCTCGTTGCGGACGGCGACGGTCGCCTTGTCGTCTCCGTCCTGCTTAACGTCGCTGATTTCGTAACTTAGGATGTCGAAGGCGAGGAAGCGGCGCTTCAGGAAGGCGTCGCGCGACAGCGACTTCCTGGCCTCCGGGTCGACGTACTTGTCGTACACCTCGGGCCACCCCTTGGACTGCTTGAGGCCCCAGTAGGCGGATGCACGCTCCTTCAGGGAGGCCGCCGGGTCGGTTTTCCGACACCCGCCCCCGGCCCCGAGCGCAGTCACGAGCGCCAATCCGAGGACTCCCGCCAGCGCCGCCGCCCGGCTCGTCGTCTCGCCCCACCCCTCAAGTCGCATGCGCACCTGCCTCGTATCCACTGCGACCCCCTGCGTCAATCGTGGCTGGGAGCGGCTCCTCGACCCAGAAGCTGCGGGCGTACTCCCACATGAAGAATTGCGCCGGATCGACGGCGATCTCGCGCTCGACCACGTCGATGCACCGCTGCAGCGTTCCCGCTCCGGCTTCCGGCCCCGGGACCCTCGGCAGCACCGTGAGCGTGTGCGTGCGGCCCGGCGCGTCGCGCCGCACCGTGAAGGGCACGAGCGCCGCCCCGGTTTCACCGGCGAGGTATTCGATCCCGAGGGGGAACTCGGCGACGTGGCCGAGGAAGCGGACCCGACCGCGATGGCGGACCAGCTCGGGCGGCACGTCGATCAGCATGTACACCACCTGCCCCGCTCCGAGCGCGGCCCGGATGCGCGCCATCGCGTCCGGCGTTCCGGGGAGGATGAAGGAGCTCCCGACGATGCGCTCCAGGGCGGCGACCTTGCGCGCACCGTAGCGGCGCACGGCGTCGTGGAGCGGATTGTCGTCGGGCTCGAGCGAACGCGCGATGACGTTCATGCGATAGCCGAGCCGAGCGAGCGCGATGATCGCGAGGCACATGCTGCCGTAGTGCGACGAGAACACGATCGCGCCGCACCCACCCGCGAGCGCGGCATCGAGGTGCTCGCGGCCCTGCACGGCGACGACGCGATCGACGCCCTCCGCGCCGAGCTCCGGATAGAAGAACGCCTCGGATTCCTCGCACGCCTGGGTCTGGAAGCAGCGGCGGATCGCGCGCCGCGCCGCGGCGGCCGTGAGCGCGTCGCCATACGCCCGCCGGATGTTGGCGATCGCGGCCTCGCGGCCGACGGTACGCCACCAGTAGCGGACGTCGCCGCGGCGCCGCCCCCACCAGAGCGCGGCGCGCCACGAAACGCGCGCCAACGCCGGCATGATCGTGAAGTAGTCGAGCTCCATCGCGGCGCGGATCCAGCGCGCCGACGCGCCGCCGCTCACGACGGCGCGACCCATTGGTGGTCCATCCGCATGACGCCGAACTCGTCCGAGCGATTGCGGACGCGAAACGGACAGCGACGCTCCTGGACGTCGTAGATCAGCAGCGCCGAGCGGTTGTCGATGGTCGCGACGTTCAAGTAGTACCCCCCGCCGAGGAGCGGCAGCCGGGGCACGTGGAGAACCGCTTCGAAGCGCCCGTCGGGACGGGCGTGCATGCCGACCGCGTCCATCTCGGTCGATACGCAATAGCAGACGAGGCCGTCGTTGCGCACGAAGGCGATGCCGACCCCCGGCTCGAGCGCCGCGTCGCGCCCGCGTTCGAGCACGACCCGGACCGTGAAGGGCGCGCCGCTCTGCCAGGTCGGCGGCTCCTGCCCGTCGCCGCCTTCGAGCGCGACCTCGACCAGGCGCAGGACCGCCGGATCGCGCCCGGCCGCCGGCTGGGACGCGACCTGCTCCTCGTCGCGCACGCGCGTGTACTCGAGATACCCGTCGATCACCTCGTCGACCGGCCCGAGCGCCTCCACGCGACCCTGGCGGAGCCAGAGCGCGCGGTCGCAGAGCTTCTTCACCTGGTACATCGCGTGCGAGCAGAAGAGGATCGTCTTGCCCCGCTCGCGGAACTCGGTGATGCGGTCGACGCACTTCGTCTGGAAGTGCTGGTCGCCGACGGCGAGCGCCTCGTCGATGATCAGCATGTCGGGATCGACGCTCACCGCGAGCGCGAAGGCGAGCCGCACGTACATGCCCGAGGAGTACGTGCGTACCGGCTGCTCGATGAAGCCGCCGAGCTCCGAGAAGGCGATCGCCTCCCCGATGCGGCGCTCGGCCTCGTCGCCGGTGATGCCGAAGAGCGCCGCGTGCATGCGGGCGTTGTGGCGGCCGCTGAACTCGGGATGGAATCCGGCGCCGAGCTCCAGGATCGCGGCGAGCGTCCCGTGCACGGCGACCCGCCCCGTCGTCGGCCGCGTCGTGCCGGTGAGCAAGGCCAGCAACGTCGACTTGCCGGCGCCGTTCTCGCCGATGATCCCGATCGACTCGCCGGCCCGTACGTCGAGGTCGAGATCGCGGAGCGCCCAGAACTCCTGGTGCCGCGGTCGCCGCGAGAGCCATTCGAACGCCCGATCGAGCGGGCGCGCGTAGAGCCGATACGCCTTGCCGAGTCGCTCCGCCCGCACCGCGATCATCGTCACACCAGATCCGCGAACTCGCCGCGCGCGCGGGCGAAGATCCAGGCCCCGATCGCGAACGTCGCGAGACTCGCGGTCGCGATCTGAAGAACCTCCGCGCCGTTCGGCGCGATGCCGTAGAGCACCACGTCACGATGCGCCCGCACGAGCGCCGTCATCGGGTTCAACGCCAGGACCGGCCGCAGGAACGGCGGCACGAGGTGCTGCGGGTAGAGGATGGGGGTCAGGTAGAACCACACCGGCAGCAACACCCCGAGGGCCTGCGCGGTGTCGCGGAAGAAGACGTGCAGCGTCGCCGCCGCCCAGCCGAGGCCGACGGCCACGGCGAGCTCGGCGGCGAGCAGCAACGGCCAGACGGCGAGCGTCGGACGCGGCGGGAACCCGAGCGCCGCCATCAGGAGGAGCAGGAGCGCCGTCGCGATCACCTGGTGCACGACCGCGGCGCACGCGAGCTGCACGGGGAGCACCTCGACCGGAAAGATCACCCGCTTCACCAGCGTCGGATTGTCGACCAGGCACGTGGCGCTGCGCGTGATCGCCTCCTGGATCGCGAGCCACGGGAAGAGTCCGCAGGCGAGATAGAGGACGAACGGCACGTCGCCGCCGCCGGCGTCCGTCACGCGCACCTGCATCACGGTCGCGAAGACGAAGGTGTACGTCGCGAGCTGCAAGAGCGGCTGCGCGATCGACCAGAACGTGCCGAGCGCCGAGCCGACGTAGCGGCCGCGCAGGTCGCGCACCACGAGCGCGCGGACGACCGTGCGCGCCGACCAGACGGCCCGCGCCATGGCGAGGGGCGCCGCCCGGCCGGAACCGCGTTCACCCGCGACGACGGTACGGACCGGCGCCCCGTGCGCGCTCACGGCGTCCTCGGGGCCGCGCCGCCGGAGCTCGCCGCGCGCAGCGCCCGCTCGCGGCCGCCGCGCGCCTTCTCGGCCCGCTCCGCAGGGAGGCGGGCGAGCGCCGCGTCGAAGTACTCTCGCGCCCGCTCCGGCTTGCCGCGATCGAGGGCGATGTAGCCGGCGAGCGTGTAGGCCTCCCCGTCATCCGGCTTGGCGGCGATCACCGCGTCGATCTTCGCGGCGGCGGCCTCGTGCTTCCCGAGACGGTAGTACAGCATGCCGAGGTTGCGGGTGGTCTCGACGTCGTCGGGCTGGAGCGCCGCGGCCGCGAGCCAGGCGCGCTCGGCGTCGGCGAGCCGGCTCCGCTCGAAGTAGGCCTGCCCGAGATTGTACTGCGCGCGGGCGCAGCGCGGCGCGGCCGCGACCGTCGCCGACCAGAGCGTAACACGGTCCCGCCAGTCGCGGTTGCGGACGATCGTACGCGCCCCGAGCGCGCCGATCGCGACCAGCACCGCCGCCGCCACGGCCGTCCGCCGCGCCGGCCAGCGCGCGCGCGCACCGTCCACGAGACCGCCCGCGACCAGCGCGATCCCCATCATCGGCACGTAGAGGTAGTGCTCCGCGAGGAGCTCGCGAAACGGGACGAGATGCGACACGGGCAGGAGCGTGACGGCGGCCCACGCGAGCCCGAGTCCGATCGCGTCACCGCGCCGCCAACGGGTGGCCGCGACCGCCGCGAGCCCGACGAGCACCACGAAGCTCGCGAGCGCGCGCGGGTCGAGGAGGTTCGTCGAGACCGGAAACGCGTCGTAGCTGTAGTCGGCGGAAAGCGTCGCGGGCCACACGACGAGCTGCGCGTACTTCACCCACACCCGTGCCACCGTCGCCACGTTCGCACCGAAGCTGCCGCCGTGCCAGGGACGCGCCGTCGCGATGTGGAGCACGTGTCCGCCATAGGTGAGCGCGAGGGCGAGCACGCCGAGCCCGGCGAGCGCGCCGAGAGTCGCGAGGCGCCGCGCCGTGAACGCGCCCGCCGCGGATGGCGCGTCGGCGCGGCGGCGCGTCCAGCGGTCGATCAGCAGGCAGACGAGCGGCAGCGTCACCGCCATCTCCTTCGCGAGGATCGCGAGCACGTACGCCAGCGCCACGAGCACGAGCGTCGCCGCGCGCGGGGTCCGCCGCCAGCCGAGGTAGGCGACGACCCCGAGCGCGTAGAAGAGCCCGCAGAGGACGTCGCGACGGCCGGCGGCGTAGCTCACCGCGTCCGTCTGCACGGGGTGCAGGGCGAAGACGAGCGCGCCCGCGAGCGCCGCCGGCGGCGAGACGCCGAGCGCTCCCAGGAGAGCGTGCACGAGCACCACCGCGACGCCGTGGTAGAGCACGTTGCTCAGGTGGAAGGCGCGCGGATCCATGCCCGCGACGGCGTGGTCGAGCCGGTAGGACAGCGTGCGCAGCGGCCGATAGTGCAGGCCCGAGAAGCCCGCGGAGAGCGGCAGGCGCACCGCCGGGTCGTCGACGATGACCAGCTGGTCGTCGTAGACGAAGCCGTTTCCGATCGCGTTGGCGAACGTCGCGGCGACGGCCACGATCAGAACGGCGCGCCCGAGCCAGGTGGTCATCGACGCGTCGGCGCCCGTCTCACGGCGCCGGAGGGCTCACGCGCATTTCGTCGAGGGTTTCGTCGGACGGCTGGCCGCTGCCGTAGTCCGGACGGCTCCGCTCGTAGCGGTACAGGTCGCGCTCCATGCCCTTCAAGCGCGACTTGAAGGCCTCGGTCGCGTTCCGCGACTCCTGCCGGTCGCGCACGACGTGGGGCGTCAGCAGGACGATCAGCTCGGTCCGCCGGACGGTGTCGCTCTCGATGCGGAAGGCGCGGCCGACGACCGGGATGTCCATCAAGAACGGCACGCCCGTGCGGGCGCGGTCGACGGTGTCGTCGATGATGCCGCCGATGACGATCGTCTCGCCGCTCTGGACCACCACGGTCGTCTCGGACTCGCGGGTGGAGAAGGTCGGCGACTGGATCCCGCCCGTCGTGGCGCTCGCGACCTGGCTCACCTCCTGGCGGATCTGCATGTTGACGAGCCCCTCGGAGTTCACCTGCGGGAGCACGGTCAGGATGACGCCGGTGTCGCGGTACTGGATGTTCTGCAGGATGTTCGACGTGCCGTTCGTCTGGGTCGTCGTGGCGTTGCTCTGGGTCGTGACGATCGGCACCTCGTTGCCGACCAGGATGTGCGCCTCGTGGTTGTCCGCCGTCATGATGTGGGGCGCGGAGAGCACCTTCAGCTTGTTCTTGCCGGCGGCGGCGTTCATCACGAGCGCGAAGTTCCGGTTGTCGCTGATGATGCCGAACATGCCCGTGCCGGGAAGCGGCACGACGTCGGCGGCACGGCTGCCGAGCGCGTTGAGGTCGAAGAGGCTCGCGTTGTTGTTGGCGTTGTCGGAGTCCGCGTTGGTATTCGTGGGGCTCCCGGTGATGCGGTCGATTGCGCGGGCGCCTCCCGCCGAACGCGCCCGGCTCTGGTCCGCCATTGCCCACTCGACGCCGAACTTCATGTCGTCGCCGAGCGTCACCTCCGCGACCAGCACCTCGATCAGCACCTGGCGGGGGACGACGTCGAGGCGGCGCAGCACCTCGCGGATGTCGGCGTAGTCCTTCTTGGTGGCCAGCACGACGAGCGAGTTGGTCACGTCGTCGGCGACGATACGCACCTCCTGGCGGAAGATGTCGCCGGGCTCGCCGCCGGCGAGCACGAAACCCTGGGCGCCCTGCGAGTTGCCGAACC
This sequence comes from Deltaproteobacteria bacterium, assembly GCA_020848745.1. NCBI lineage: Bacteria > Pseudomonadati > Myxococcota > Myxococcia > Deltaproteobacteria bacterium. The sequence continues at coordinate 25,636 of JADLHM010000155.1, forward strand.
CGCTGCTCGAGTTGTTCGTGTTCCCGAACCCGCCGCGGCTCGAGCTGCCGCCGATACCGCCGCTCCGGCCGCGCCGGCTCGAGCTCGACGAGCTCGAACCGATCCCGCTGCTGTCGTCGAACTGCTGCAACGGCGCGTAGTCGTCGAAGCCGTCGAGCATCTGGTTCACCCGCGGGGCGGCCGGCGCGCCAACCACCGGCGCGGGATTGTTCTGCCGCCCGACCACGGGCCCGCCATGGCGGCCGGCGGCCTGCGCGCCGCCGATGCCGCCGCGCTGCCGGGTGCCGAACGGCGTGAAGCCCTGCTGCTGGCTCTGGCGCGAGGACGATCCTTCCCCGTAGAGCTCGCTCAGGATCTCGGCGAGGTCGGCGGCCTTGGCGTTCTCGACCGCGTACACGTGCACCGAGCGCCCGGCCCCCTCCTCGGGCGGAACGTCGAGCAACTTCATCCAGCGGTCGACCTCGGCGAAGATCGTCGGATTGAACGCGACGATCACGAGCGAGTTCAGGCGCTGCAGCGGGATGATGTAGACGCCCCGTTCCTCCGCCGAGGCCGGCGTGACGCCGTAGGTATCCAGGATCGCGATCAGCTCCTGGCCGATCTCCTCGATGTTGGCGTGCTCGATCTTGTAGACCTTGGCCCGCAGGTCGCGGAACGCGTCGCGATCGAAGGTGGCGACCAGGTCCTTCAAGCGGATGACGTTCGACTCGAGATCGGTCACGATCAGGAGGTTCGCGCGCGCGTAGGGGATGACGTCGCCGCCCGGCGTCACGAAGGGCTGGAGAACGTTCACCATCTCCTGCGCCGCCACGTGCTCGACCTTCACCACCTCGATGATGAACGCATCCTCGCGGGAGGCTTGTCGCTTCTCGCCGGGGGCGACCGGGATGATCGCCTTCGTCTTCGCTTCGGCCACGGGGATGATCTGGTAGATGTCGCCCACCTGCACCGCGGAGATGCCGTTCGAGCGCAGGATGCGGTTGAAGATCGGGAAGAGATCCTCCTTGGCGATCGGCCCGGTCGTGCGGATCGTCACCTGACCCTGGATGCGGGGATCGATCTGGTAGTTGATGCCGAGGGAGTCGGCGAGGCTGTGGATCACCTCGCGGATGTCGGCCCCTTCGAAGTTCAACACGACGGAGTCGTCGGGAGCGGGGCTCGTCTTGGCCGCCTCGGGCGCCGCGCTCGGCCCGCCGTTCGGGGCGGGGGCGCCCGGGGTCGGCGCGGGAGTCTCGGCGCGCGCGAGCGCGGTGGTCCCGACCACCACGATCGCGGCGACGATCCTCAGGACTGTTCGTGTCATGCGACCCTCCTCCCGTACCTACTGTGCTTCGGCGGCCTGGCCGCGGCGCTTGCGCGCCTCCTGCCGGAGCCGCTCGATCTTCTCCTTGATGTCGGCTGCCGGGGTGCGCGCCGCGCCGGGCGACATGACGCTCCGGGGAGTGCGCGTGGCACCGGCGGCCGGGGTCGGCGTGGGCTGGATGCCGGCCGGCCCGGTCGCGGCCGCCGGTTGGCCGGCCCTGGCCTTCTCGACGTTGATCACCAGCGTCGTTTCTTGTCCGTCCGGTCCTACCATCACGATCGCGGTGGGGTCGATCCGTCCCACCTTGTAGCCCCCCACGTCCTCGCCTTGCCGGAGCCACTGGGGCTTCGGTTGCGTCGTATCTTTGACCAGAGCTTCGCGCTCCGGGCCACCCCCCGAGACCCCCAGGAGGACCAGTGTAAGCGGGCGGACGGGCTCGTTCGTGGTCACGGCGGCCGCCTGCCCGGGCTGCACCCCGGTCCGCGACTGGTCGAAGAGGTCCTTGTCGGCGATCTGGGTCGCGAGATTCGGCGGCGCCGGGCGACGGTCGACCTTTGGAAGGTCGAGCTTCTGGGCCTTGGCCTCGCGCGGCGCGATCGCCTCGGCCTCGGGCGTACGGACCCACCAGAGCGTGACGATCTGGAACAGCAGTCCGGCCACGACGACGAGGAGGAGGATGTTGAGGATCAACACGCGCCGCATCAGGCGGTGCCTCCCGCCGGAGACGCCACCGGCGCCGCGCTCGGCGCCCCGGCCGGCGCGGACCCGGCCGGCCCGCCCGCTGCCGCGGCGGGCGCCTTGCCGCCCGCGGCGGCGGGCGCCCCTTGGAGGAACGCCGTCACCTCGATCGTCGCCGAGAGCGCCCGCGCCGCCTTGCCGCGGAGCACGGCGCCGCGACGGCTGATCTCGAGAAACGGGATCAGGACCCGGGTCTGTCCGTGCTCCACTCCGGCCAGGAAGTCCGCGACCTGCTTCAGATCGCCGGTGACGGTGATGCGGACGGCGATGCGGCGGAACTCGCCGACGGCGTCGTCGCGCATGACCTGCGTGCTCTGGATCTCGACGCCCTTCTCGCCCGCGAGACTGTGCAGCGTGTTCTGGAGATTGGCGGCCGCCAGGGTCGGCGTGTCGCCGGGGACGAGCTGCGCGTGCACCTGTTGATAGAGCTTCTGGAGCCCGTCGCGCTGCCGCGTGATGTCGGCCGTCCGCGCGAGATACGCCTTGCCGTTCTCGATCTTCTCGCGATGCGCGGCGATGTCGTCCTGCAGATCCTGGCGGTAGGAGAGGAACGGCGAGACCACCAGCAGGTGCACGAGGAAGAGCCCGAGCACGCCGCCGGCGGCCCCGATCAGCCGCCGCTCGCGGACGCTGAATTGCGCCCAGCGCTCGCGCCAGTTCATCCTTCGATCTCCGCGACGATCGAGAAGCGCTCCTGCCCGCCCTGCCCCTGCGTGATCGGCGACGTGAACTGCGCGTTCTTGAACATCGGCGAGCTCTCGAGGATCTGGATGAGCTCGGAGGACTTGGTCGCGAAGCCGTCCATCTCGATGCGGTTGTTCCGGTAGCGGAGCGTCGTGAGATACGCGTCGGACGGGATCTTGTCGGTCAGCTCCTTCAGGTAGTGCACGACGCGGCGGTCCTGGTTCTCGCTGAGCGTCGCGATCTGGGACTGGAACTTCCGGACGTCGGACTCCTGCTTCTTGATCGCGGCGACCTGGGGCTCGAGCTCCTCGACCTCGCGGGCGAGCGTCCGACGGGTCATCTCGTCGCGCACGACGACGCTGCCGCCGTAGACGAGGGCCAGGACGACCGCGAGGACCATGAGGAGCAACGGAACGAGCAGGCCCTCCTGCACCGGGCGGTGCTCCGCGGGCAGCAGGTCGATGTCGACCACGCCCTCGCGCACGGCGCCGAGCGCCGCGCCGACGGCGGGAAGGAGGGACGGATCGGCGGCGTCGAAGAAGCTGGTCGGCGCCTCGAGCCGGCCGCTCGCGAGCGCGAAGAGATCGAGGGTGCCCTCGGAGCCCGTCCCGTTCCCGCTGCCGTTCGGCGCCGCCGCGACCAGGAGATCGACCGGGGCCTCGACGGCGTGGAACACCTCGGCGAGGTCGCGGCGCACCATCGCGTTCACCTCGGCGCTCGACGGCGCGTGGCCGCGCAGCGCGTGGCTCGCGACCAGCTGGCGCTCGACGAAGACCGCGAGCTCGCCCTCGCCGCCGCCCCCGTCGCGTACGAGGAGCGCCACGGGCTGCGCGAGGGCGCCGCGGCAGAACGCGGTATAGTCGCCGAGCGCCGCCGCGGCGACGGCGACCGACTTCGGCCGGATGCCGGCGCCCTCCAGGGCGTCCACGTACTGGCGCACCACGCGGCGCGGCACCGACACCACCAGGACCGCGAGCCTCCCGTTCTCGCCCTGCCCGGACTCCCTGACCTGGTAGTCGTAGAAGATCTCGTCGCGCGGCAGCGGAATCACGCGCTCGATCTCGTACTCGAGCACCTGGGCCAGGTTCTCCCGGGCCGCGATCGGGAGGACCAGGCGGTTCAGCAGGAGTTCCTGGCGGGCGAGGCAGAGGTGCACCGCCCCCGGTTCGGCCCTGGTCTCGCGCTTGAAGGCGGCAACCGCCTCCGCGAGGCTCCGCAGCCGCTCCTCCGGCCGCGACACCGGAGCCAGCGGGTACGTCCGGTTCTGGACGAGGGCGACCCGCAGCAGGCGCTTTCGCACCAGCGCCAGCGACACGTGCTCGGGGCCGACGTAGATCCCGAGCCCGTCGAGGAAGTCGACGCGGCGTATCCGCTGCGAGAAGGTCGAAAGGTCCATGGATCAGAATGCCGGCAGGCGGTCGTACCACCGGTCGATGTGGAAGCCGTCGCCGTCCTCGGGGATCTCCACCACCGCCCCGACGCGGGCCTGCACCCGTCCGTTCTGCATCGTGGCGCGGGCTTCGATCGCGACCCGGCTCGGCGCCCGATCCACCAGCCGGCGCGCCAGCACCTGATCCGCAACCTTGGCGCGAATCAAGCCCAGTACGCTGCTCGGATCCTCGTCCCGCGCGGTGACGATCTCGTCCACGGCCTCCTCATCCCCTCCCAGCACCACCCGCAGCACCGCCACCGGTGCCGTCCGGACGTTGATGTTAGCGCTCCGGTTGAAGACGGAAAAGACTTCCCGTAGCGGAATCGGCGGCGTCTCGTCCGATCCGAGCCCCCGACCCCGCACCCCGAAGAACAGCTCGCGCGTAATACCACGAACTTGGAGGAGCTCGTCCACCGAATCGAAGGGGCCGTTCTTGGCGTGGTAGGGCTCGGCGAGCTTCATGTAGTACTCGTCCTCGGCGCCGTGCAGGCGGTGGAGGTCGTCGCCGTCGCGCCAGTCGATGATGGCGTCGACGATCTCCTCCTGCTCGTCCGCCTTCATCCCGAGCACCTCGAAGACCTTCCGGAGCAGGGTCTCGTCCGCCCGGTTCAAGGAGATCTTCCCGCCCTCGTCGATCAGCCGGACCCCGTAGGTCCCCCCCCAGTACGGCTCCTCGTGCCAGCGGCCGTCGGGCAGCCACGGGGGGGGCGCGTCGGCGTCGGCCGCGTCCGGATCGTCGTCCTCCGCTTGCGTCTGGCGCGCGTACAGCAGGCGGTAGATGGCACGATTGATGCCGCCGATGGCCACCCCCCGGGCCTGCACCTCCTCGGCCAGGTTCTGGGTCGCGATCGCGTCGTCGCGCATGGCGCGCGAGAACTCGGCGGAGAGCACGCTCAGGACCATGAAGATCCAGATCACCATGAGGAGCGCGATGCCGCGCTCGCCGCGGGCGTTCCTCACTGGTCGAGCTCCTCGTCCTCGTCGACCTCGTCGTCCCCGCCCGATCCGCCGGTCGTCGTCGTCATGCCCTGCTCGTCGTCCTCGGTCTCGTCCTCCGGCGGCTCCTGGAAGTCGTTCGTGCCCCAGCCGGCCGCCCGGGTGAAGAGCGGGATCTCGCGGATCCACGGCGCGCCGCCGAAATACGGCAGGCCGTCGACCGTGACGCGCACGAGCCCCGGCAGGTCGTCCTCGTCGCGCGCGTCCCACTTGTCGACCCACCCGAGATCGCGCTCCTCGGCGGCCATGTACTCGAAGCGGAACGACGTGAAGCCCTCGAGCAGGACCGCGCGCTGGACCGATCCGTCGGAGGGCGCATCGTAGAGGTCCTTCGGGGTGAAGTTGACGCGCTCCTCGACCACCAGCTTCCCCTCGACGAGCCGATAGGTGACGGCGGCGAGCCCGGTTCCTCCGCGGCTCTGCGGCGCGCTCGTCACGAACATCAAGCCATCGGCGGCGCCGAGGAAGAACGGGACGTTCTCCTCGTCGTCGTAGTGCGCGAAATAGTAGACCGCCGACCGCACCTGGCGGCCGAGCATCTCCTCGGCGAGCCGCATGCGCTGGTTCTCGTCCGCGGACCGCTCCCCGCTCGTCACCGCGCGGTGTCCGAAATAGAAGGCGCTATAGACGATGGCCGAGATCATCCCGAAGATCACGAGCGCCAGCACCAGCTCGAGGAGCGTGAAGCCGGATTGCCGGCCGCGGATCGTCATGCCTGCGGGCTCGGCCCGACGCGCAACGTGCGCACGGTGTACACGCCCTCGCGGTCTTCCGCCTGCGCCCACAGCACGGACACCTCGATCTCGAAGATGGTGATGTCGCTCTTCACGTCGAGCTGGCGGCCGCTGCCCTCGAGCAGCTCGGTCGCCTCGCGGACGCGGCGCTCGTAGCGATAGCCCCCCGGCAGCTCGCCGCTGTCCTGTCCGGCCGCCGGATCGGGCTCGGTCATGGTCTGCTCGAGGAGGGCGCGGGCCTGCATGGCGGCGCGCGCCCGCACCCCGGCCGCGCGCTCGGTACGGAGCGCGGCGGTGAAGATCTGCAGTACCGCGACGACCCCGACACCGACGATCGCCATCGCGATCGCCACCTCGATCAACGTGAAGCCCGCCGAGCGGCGGACGCGTGACACGGACGTCCTCACGTCGTCGCGTCCTGGATCACGACCGTCCCGAGCAGCGAGTCCACGCGGATCGCGAAGCTCAGGCTGTCGCCGTCCTGCTGTCCGACGACGAGCGCGATCCCGCTCGAGCCGCCGTTCGGATAGAACACCACCCGCGCGCCGCCGTCCTGATCGCGCCACCCGCCGCGGATGCCGGTCACCGCGGCTCCGCCGGGCAGCGTCGCCTGCTGGTCGCCCGTCCAGCGATACGTCTGCCCGTCGGCGTCGATCACGAGCTCCTGCTCGACACCGCGCCGCACGGCACGCTCGCGCAGACCGCGCATCACGGCCGCCAGCGAGCGCGTACCGCTCCGCACCTCACGGGCGCGCCAACCGCTCTGGATGCCCGGCGCCGCGAGCCCGCTCGCGATCGCGACGATCATCAGCACGACGATCAGCTCGAAGAGTGAGAATCCGCTCTCCGGCGTGCGCGCTCCGCGCGCCCGGCGCCGCACGACCCGCTCAGCCGGCCCAGCTCGCGAGGTCTCGCGCGTCGCCGTCGCCGCCGGGCGCGCCGTCGGCGCCGTACGTGTAGAGATCGTACTCGCCGTGCTCGCCCGGGCTCACGTAGACGAACGGCCGACCCCACGGATCCGGGGGCACGCCCTTCTTCAAGTAGGGGCCGTCCCACCCGGGGATGCCCCGGCCCTCCTGCAGGGCGTTCAACCCCTCCTGGCTCGACGGATAGCGACCGACGTCGAGCCGGAACGTGTCGAGCGCGGTGCCGAGCAGCTCGATCTGGGTCCTGGCGGCCTGGGTGCGGGCCTTCCGCTCGCGACCGAGATACGCGGGCACCACGAGCGCCGCGAGCAGGCCGAGGATCACCATCACGACCAGCAGCTCGACGAGCGTGAAGCCGCCCTGGCGTCGTCGCGGCCGGTTGCGATCGTCCGTGCGCGTTTCGTTCATGCGTTCACCCTCCAGGAATCAGATGTCGACGTCGTTGATGCTGAAGACGGCCATCAGCATCGAGATCACCATGAAGCCCACGACGAGCCCCATGATCAAGATCATCGCCGGCTCGAGGAGCCTGGTGAGCCGCTTGACGTCGTTGCGGACCTCGCGGTCGAAGAAATCGGCCGTCGTCACCAGCATCTCGTCGAGCTTTCCCGTATCCTCGCCGACCGCGATCATCTGCAGCGCGAGCTGCGGGAACACCCCGCTCCGCCCGAGCGGCGCGGCCATGCCGGCGCCCTCGCGCACGCCCACCTGCACCTCGTTCAAAGCCTGCGCGATCACCTGATTGGTGGCGACGGCGCGCACGATGTCGAGCGCCTGCAACATCGGCACGCCGCTGCGGAGCAGCACGCCGAGCGTCCGCCCGAAGCGCGCCACCTCGGTGAGCCGCAGCAGGTTGCCGACGACCGGCATGCGCAGCTTGAAGGCGTCGAAGGCCATGCGCTTGGTGGTCGAGAAGTAGCGGTAGAGGCCGAAGAGCGCCGCGCAGACGGCCGGCACCCCGATCAGCGACCACGGGCTCGTCGCGGCATCGCTGATGGCCAGCATCATGCGCGTCGACAGGGGAAGCGCCTGCCCGAGGTCCGCGAACATCGTCGCGAACTTCGGCAGCACGAAGATCAGCAGGATCGCGACCGAGACGCCGCCGACGCCCACCAGGATCAGCGGGTACGTGAGGGCGGAGATGACCTCGTCGCGAAGCTCCTCGGCGCTCTGCAGATACTCGACGAGCCGCTGCAACACCTGGTCGAGCACACCGCCGACCTCGCCGGCCTTGACCATGTTGACGTAGAGGGGTGGGAACACCTTCGGGTGCTGGCCGAGCGCCTCGGCGAGCGCCGTGCCGCCCCGCACGGATTCGAGCACCTCGGACGTGACCCGCTTGAGCTCCGGGGTCTGCGCCAGCTGGGTGAGGGTGGTGAGGCTGCGGTCGAGCGGCATGCCCGCCTGGAGCAGCGTCGCGAGCTCGCGGGTGAAGATGAGGAGCTCGGCGGTCTTGACCCCCTTCCGCCCGAAGCTCGGAAGCGTGATCGCCTTGCCGGCGGCGCGCGGGGCGGCGGTGGTGCCGACCCCGATCCGGATGGGAATCAGCCCCTTTTCGCGCAGGCGCTGGACGACCGAGCGCTCCTCGCCGGCCTCCATCGAGCCCTCGACGATCTTCCCCTGAAAGTCGGTTGCTCGATACTGAAATTGCGCCATGCGACCTCGCGGAAAGCGATTCGGCTCCTTAACACGGGCCTGACGGCTCGCATATAGCGGTGGCCGCGAGATCGGCGATCGTGCGAGCGGCCGCCCGCCAATCGAGCCGCACCGCTGCGTCGCGTGCCGCTCGACCCATCTCGTCGCGAACATCGAGGGCATGGGCGATCGCGTCCGCGAGGGCGACGGGGTCACGCGGCGGGACGAGCAGGCCCGTGACGCCGTCGCGCACCAGGTCCGGGAGGCCGCCCACGCGGGTCGCGACGACCGCTCGGCCGCTCGCCATCGCGAGGGGAACCACCGCGCTCTGGCTCGCTTCCCAGTAGGGCAGGACGACGAGGTCGCTCGCGTGGAAGCAGCATCCCACCTCGGAGGCCCCGAGGAAGCGGTCCATGATCACGACGCGATCCCCCACCCCGTGCCGGATCGCCGACGCCCGATAATGCCCGGCGTCGTGGTGGTAGATCTCGCCCGCGACGACGAGTTGCACGCCCGGGTCGAGCCGGGTCAGCGCCTCGATGAGGGTCGGCAGTCCCTTGTACTCGCGCACGTAGCCGAAGAAGAGGAGCCGCCGCGGCGCACCCGGGATCCCGAGCGCGGCGGCGCAGGCGTCACGCGCGCCGCCGTGCGGACAGGGCGGCGGCGTCGTCGCGGGCGGCAGCACCAGTGCCACCGGTCTCCCGGGATGGCTCCGCCCGAGCCGCGCGGCGTCGCGCTCGCTCTGCGCGACGAACGCGGCCGCACGCCCGAGCGCGCGCGCGGCGAGCCAGCCGCCGCCCGGCATCGGCTCGTGCGGATCGAGGTTGTGGCAGACGAAGATCGCCGGCACGCCGCCGCGGCGGAGCCGCGCCGCGATCACCGCGAGCGCGGGCGCGAAGAACGGATGCCACCATTCGACGAGTGCGACCTCGGCCTCGGCGGCCCGACGCGCGGCGGCGAGCCAGCTCGCCGGCCCGACCGAGTCGAGGATCGCCTCGGGCGGCGGCAGCGCCGCCGGTCCTTCTGATCGGGCGTCGCCCGCGGACGACTCGACGAACTGCGTCCGCCCCGGGAAGAGGATGCGAGGATACATGCGGCGGAAGGAGATGCGCCGGACTTCGTGCCCCGCCGCCGCGAGCGCGCCCGCCAGCCGATCGTGATACTCCGCGATGCCGCCGCGATACGGAGCGCTCGGACCGATCAAGGCGAAGCGCATGCGCCCGCTCACACGGCCACTCGCGCCCGCCCGTCCATCGGGACGAGCGGCGGACAGCCGAGCCACGCCAACACCGTCGGCGCCACGTCGGTGACGGTGAGCCCGTCCGTCGGCACGTCGGGACGATTCACGCAGAAGAGCGCGTCGTCGTAGGTGTGCATGCCGGTGAGCGGGCTTCGGTCGAAGAGTGCGCGGCGCCCGATCGAACCTTTGAAATCGAAGCCCGCCCGCGGCTCGATGACCGCGTCGGGCGCATCCTCCACGTGCGGCCCGGAGTAGAGCTCGTCGCGCCGACGCACCGCCACGACCGGTCGCCGCCCGTCGCCCACGGCGCCTTCCGGATACGCGAGGCCGCGCAAGCCCTCGACGACGCGCGCGAGCACCTCGTCCGCCTCGGCCCCCGGCGCGACGACGCCCTCGGCGAAGCGCCCGCGCAGGTGCAGGTAGATCCGGCCGGGGTCGAGCACGAAGACGCGCGAGCCGCGGTCCATGTCCGCGAGGGCGCGCGGCGGCTCGCTCGCGAAGCGCAGCAGCCCCTCGCGCTGGAGCCAGACGTTGGGATGGCACTCGCTCTCGATCGCCGTATGACCGTGGTCGGCGACGACGAAGAGCGGCGTGGCGTCGCCGACCGCGTCCGCCACCTCCCCGATCGCCGCGTCCACCTCGGCGTAGAAATCGAGGAAGCGCTGGTGCCAGCGGTGCGCGCGATCCGTCCAGGCGTGCCAGAAGTAGTGATGGAGGCGGTCCGTCTCGGTGACGACGCCGAGGAAGCAGTCCCACTCGCCCGCGAGGAAATGGCGGAACACCCGCCGGCGCGCGGCGAGCGTCGCGAAGAGATCGTCGAAGAAGGCCTCGGGACGCCGGTCGGCGTTCACGTAGTCCACGTCGACGCGATACCCCTGCGCCCGCAGCACCGCGAGCGCCGCGGGAGGCCGGACCGCGCGCTCGAGGCTCACGGCGACGAACCCGGACACGAGGGTCCCGACGATGTCCTTCGCGGGATACGTCCCGGGCACGTTCAACACGACCGAGGCCCGGCCGCCGGCGCCGAGCGCGTCCCAGAACGCCGGCGCCCGGACGTGTCCGGAGTTCGGGAACGTGGTCGTGTAGCGGTCGCGCGCCAGGTCGGTGAAGCCGTAGATCCCGTGGCGACCCGGGTTCACGCCGGTCACGAGGCTCGTCCACGACACGTTGGAGATCGTGGGCAGCGTCGACGTCATCGGCGCCATCGTCCCCGCGCGGCAGATGGCCGCGAGGCGCGGCATCACGCCGGCGTCGACGAGCGTCCGCGCGAGCGACAGCCCGACGCCGTCCAGGCCTACGAGCGCCGCGCGCCGCTTCGCGGGGCCCCCGCGCCGCCAACGATCGAGCAGCCCCATCGGCCGGCGCGCGCCGCCTCAGCCGATCTTGCGCGCGCGGTGATAGTCGTCGTCGACGCGCCGGCCCGCGTCGACCAGCATCTCGCCGACGAGCCCGGTCGTGAAGAGCTGCACGCCGACCACCACGAGCAGCACCGCGAAGATGAGGAGCGGATGGCGGCTCTGGATGTTGCCGTACACGAGACGGAGCGCGGCGATGTACGCGCAGAGGACGCTCCCGACCATGACGAGCGCCGCGCCGGGCAGCGAGAAAAAATGCGCCGGACGACGGTTGTAGCGCGTGAGACAGATCACCGTGATCATGTCCATCATGCCGCGGAGCGCGCGCGACCACCCGTAGCGCGACCGCCCGAAGGCCCGGGGACGGTGCGACACCGGCTGCTCGGTCACCCGGAAGCCCTGCCCCGCCGCGAGCATCGGAATGAAGCGGTGCAGCTCGCCGTAGAGCGGCACCTCGGCCGTGACCTCGCGGCGAAACGCCTTGAGGCCGCAGTTCATGTCGTGCAGCTCGATGCCCGACACGAAGCGCGACACGCCGTTGAAGATGCGCGACGCGACGACGCGCGACAGAGAATCTCGGCGGTCGATCTTCCACCCGCACACGAGGTCGGCGCCGGCGTCCAACGTCGCCAGCATGCGCGGCACTTCGGCGGGGTCGTCCTGCAGGTCGCCGTCCATGGTGACCAGGCGCTCGCCGCGCGCCGCGCGGAACCCGACCGCGAGCGCCGCCGCCTTGCCGAGGTTGGCGCGGAGACGAAGCCCGCGACAGCGCGCGTCGCGGGCTTGCAGCTCGGCGATCTCGTCGAACGAGCCGTCGTTCGAGCCGTCGTCGACGAAGATCAGCTCCCAGGCGACGCCGAGCGGATCGAGCACCGCGCGGCATTCGTCGAAGAGCGCGACGATCGTCGGACGCTCGTTGTAGACCGGGACGACCACCGACACGTCCACCGACGCGCCGGCCGTCGCATCGCGCGCGCGAGCCGGCTCGCTCATTCGTCCTGCGTCACGCGCAGCACCTCGGCCACGGTGGTGACGCCCTCCCGGACCTTGAGCCAGCCGTCGTCACGGAGCGTCCGCATGCCCCTGGCGACCGCCGCCGCCTTGATGACGTCCGCGGACGCGTGCTTCAGGATGAGCTCGCGAATCGACTCGTTCATGAGGAGCATCTCGTAGATGCCGCTGCGCCCGCGGTAGCCGGTGCCGGAGCAGTCCTCGCAGCCGGCGGCGCGGTAGATCTGCGAGCCGTTGGCGGCGACGCTGCTGAAGCGCTCGGCCGCAGCCGTGGTCATGTCGCCGGCGGCGAAGAACGCTTCGCCCGGCGGGACGGGCACGCGGCATTTCGGACACACCTTGCGGACGAGTCGCTGCGCCAGCACGCCGAGCAGCGACGACGCCAGCAGGTAGTCCTCGACGCCCATCTCGAGCAGGCGGCTCACGGCGCCCGCGGCGTCGTTGGTGTGCAGGGTCGAGAAGACCAGGTGGCCGGTGAGCGCAGCCTGGACCGCGATCTCGGCCGTCTCGGGGTCGCGGATCTCGCCGACCATGATGACGTCGGGATCCTGACGGACGATCGAGCGCAAGCCGTTCGCGAACGTGAGGCCGATCTGCGGCTTCACGTGGATCTGGTTGACGCCGCTCACCTGGTACTCGACCGGATCCTCGATGGTGATGATCTTCTTGTCGGGCGAGTTGATCTTTTCGAGCGCGCCGTAGAGCGTGGTCGTCTTGCCGCTGCCGGTCGGACCCGTCACCAGGATCATGCCGTACGGCCGCAGGATCAGGTGCTCCAACTGCTCCAGGGTGTCGGCCGGAAAGCCGAGCTGCTCGAGGTCGAGCACGATGCTCGACCGGTCGAGAATACGCATGACGACGCTCTCGCCGTAGAGGGTCGGCAGCGTCGAGACGCGGAGGTCGATCTCCTTGCCCATGGTGCGGAGCTTGATGCGGCCGTCCTGCGGCAGGCGGCGCTCCGCGATGTTGAGCTTCGCCATGATCTTCACGCGCGAGACGATGGCGGCCTGCTGGCGGCGCGGCGGCGAGTCGATGTCGTGCAGCACGCCGTCGATGCGGTAGCGGATCTTGAGCTCGTTCTCGAAGGGCTCGATGTGGATGTCGGACGCGCGCTGCTCGACGGCGCGGTTGATGAGCAGGTTGACGAGCCGGATGACGGGCGCCTCGCTCGCGAGGTCGCGGAGGTGGTTCACGTCCTCCTCGTCGTCACCGATGTACGCGAGCGTGCCGTCCCCCTCGTCGGCGGCCGGCTGGCCGGTGCTGTCGTAGCTTTCGAGCGCCGCGAGGATCTCCTTCTCGCGACCGAGACGCGGCTTCACCGCGAGGCCGGTGGCGACCTCGAGCCCCTGGAGGCTGTAGAGGTCGGCCGGATCGGCCATCGCGACCGACAGGGTGCCGTCCTGGATCTCGAGCGGCAGGATCTTCGCGTGCTTCAGGAACTGGGGATTCACCCCCTGGAGGGCGACCGGGGCCTGCGGGAACTCCTTGCGGCCGATGACGGGCACCCCGAGATGCTCCGAGAGCAGGCTGATCAGGTCGTCCTCGGAGATGAAGCCGAGGTCGAGGAGCAGCCGCTCGATGCGCTCGCCGCGTTCCTGCTGCAACAGCCGGACCTTGCGGAGGTCGTCGGGACTGATCCTGCCGCGCCCGAGGAGCAGGTCCTCGAGGGGCTTCCGCTCGACGGCCTGCGCTTCCATCGAAGGTTCCCTAACATGCTGATCTAGCGCCCTCAAGGTGACTTCCGTCGTCGGGAGCGCGAGCGCTCACCCCCGGCCGTCGGCCGCGCGCCAATGGTCGAGCAGCTCGCCAAGCGTCCGGGCGAGCGGGATCGTCGGGGCCCAGCCGAGCGCATGCGCGCGGCGCGCGTCGCCGACCACGCGCGGAATCTCGCGCCGCCGGACGCGCGTCGTCTCCTCGACGACCTCGAACGGCACGCCGACCTCGGCCCGCAGGTGCTCGACGATCGCGCCGATCGTGACCGCCTCCCCGCGGCAGAGATTGTAGGCCTCGCCGGGCACCCCCCGCTCCATCAGGGCCACGTAGCCGCGCACGACGTCGCGGACGTCCGAGAAGTCGCGGGCGCTCGCGAGATTCCCGACCCGCAGCACCGCCGGCGCGGCGCCGCGCTCGATGCGCGCGATCTGCCGCGCGAAGTTCGAGCAGACGAAGTCGTCGCTCTGCCCGGGCCCGGTATGGTTGAACGCGCGCGCCCGGATGACCGCGAGCCCGGTCTCCCACCACGCCTGGAAGGCCGCCATGTCGGCCGCGGCTTTCGAGAGGCCGTAGGTGCTGACGGGACGGAGCGCGCGCTCCTCGCTGATCGGCCCGGCGGCGTTCGCCGCGGCGCCGTAGACGTCGGCGGATCCCACCACCACGACCCGGCACGCCGGCGCCTCCCGCTCCGCCGCCGCGAGCACGTTGCGCGTGCCGAGCACGTTCACCGTGAGCGCTCGGGCGGGATCGGCGGCGGCGCGGGGCACGAACGCGATGCCGGCGAGATGGAAGACTCCGTCCGGTCGCGCCGCCGCGAGCGCCGCCCGCACGACCTCCGGATCGGCGACGTCGCCGCACGCGAGCGCATCGGGGCGAAACGCCGGATACGACGCCGCGAGCGCGTCCAACCCCGGATGAGCGCGGCGCGTCCGGACGAGGCCGGTCACCTCGTGCCCGGCCGCGAGCAGCGCGGCCGCGAGGTGCGCACCCGCGAATCCGCCGATCCCGGTGACGAAGTAGCGCACGCGCTACGAACGCCGCAGGCGCGCGACGTCGGCGTCCACCATCATGCCGATGAGCTCGGGGAAGGACACCCGCGGCTTCCAGCCGAGTGTGCTCCGCGCCTTTGCGGCATCGCCGACGAGGAGATCGACCTCGGCCGGACGCTTCAGCGACGGGTCCTCGCGCACGTACTGCTTCCAGTCGAGCCCGGCGTGCCTGAACGCGATCTCCGCGAGCTCCGCGACCGTGTGCGACTCGCCGGTCGCGACGACGTAGTCGTCGGGCTCGGCCTGCTGGAGCATCAGCCACATCGCCTCGACGTAGTCGCCGGCGAATCCCCAGTCGCGCCGCGCCTCCAGATTCCCGAGCCTGAGCTCGCTCTGGAGGCCGAGGTGGATGCGCGCCACGCCGTCGGTGACTTTACGCGTGACGAACTCCTTCCCGCGCCGCGGCGACTCGTGATTGAAGAGGATCCCCGAGCACGCGAAGATCCCGTAGCTCTCGCGGTAGTTGACCGTGATGTAGTGCGCGTACACCTTCGCAACCCCGTACGGGCTCCGCGGATGGAAGGGCGTGAGCTCGCTCTGCGGCACCTCCCGTACCTTGCCGAACATCTCGCTCGACGAGGCTTGATAGAAGCGGATCTGCCGGTCGACGAGCCGGATCGCCTCGAGCGCCCTCGTGACGCCGATCGCGTCGAACTCGGCGGTCAACACCGGCTGCTTCCACGACGTCGGCACGAACGATTGCGCCGCGAGGTTGTAGAGCTCCTGCGGACGGATCTCCTCGAGCAGGGTGATCAGCGACATCGGGTCCAGGAGGTCGCCCTGGACGAGCCGGATGCGGTCGCGAAACGGCTCGATGCGCTCGAAGTTCTCGGTACTGGCGCGGCGCACCATGCCGTAGACGTCGTACCCCTTCGCGAGCAGGAACTCGGCGAGGTACGAGCCGTCCTGTCCGGTGATCCCCGTAATGAGCGCGCGCTTCACGTGCGATCCTCCTCGGCGCCGGCGGCGCCGCGCAGGCGCTGGCCGTACATGCGCTCGTAATAGTCCAGATAGGCTCCGCTCTTCACGGCCTCCCACCACGCCCGCTGCGCCCGATACCATTCGATGGTGTCGCGGAGCCCGCTCGTGAAATCGCGGCGCGGCTTCCAGCCGAGCTCGCGCTCGATCTTGCGCGCGTCGATCGCGTAGCGGCGGTCGTGACCGAGCCGATCGGTGACGTGCCGGATCAGGCTCCGCGGCTTGCCGAGCGCATCCAGAATGAGGCCCGCGATCTCGATGTTCTCGCGCTCGTTGCCGCCGCCGAGGTTGTAGACCTCGCCGACCCGCCCCCCGCGCAGCACGAGGTCGACGCCCCGGCAATGGTCCTCGACGTGGATCCAATCGCGCACCTGGCGGCCGTCGCCGTAGAGCGGCAGCGGCTGACCGGCGAGCGCGTTGGTGACGAAGAGCGGGATCAGCTTCTCGGGGAACTGGTATGGGCCGTAGTTGTTCGAGCAGCGCGTCACCAGGGCGGGGAGCCCGTGGGTGTGATGGGCGGCGCGCACGAGCAGATCGGCGGCCGCCTTGCTGGCGGCGTACGGGCTGTTCGGCGCGAGCGGCGTCTCCTCGCTGAAGGCGCCGGTCGGTCCGAGGCTCCCGTACACCTCGTCCGTCGAGACCTGCAGGAAGCGTCCGACGCCGTGCGCCCGCGCCGCGTCGAGGAGCACCTGGGTCCCGACGACGTTGGTCGCGAGGAACGCGCCGGCGTCCGTGATCGAGCGGTCGACGTGCGACTCGGCGGCAAAGTTCACGATCGCGTCGACGCCGTCGCCGATCGCGGCCGTGACCGCCTCGCGGTCGGCGATGTCGCCGCGCACGAAGCGGTGGCGCGGGTCGCCGAGCACCGCCTCGAGATTCGCGAGGTTCCCGGCGTACGTCAGCAGGTCGAGCGTGACGATCGCGTCGCCCGGGTGCGTCGCCAGCACGTACTGGACGTAGTTCGCGCCGATGAAGCCGGCGCCGCCGGTCACGAGGAGCTTCATGATCTCAGCGCGGCCGCGTCGTCCAGTCGAATCCGATGGTCGGATCGTCGAAGGGGATGCGCTCCTCGTCGGGGTCCTTCGGATCGTACGCCTCGGTCGTATGGTAGAGCAGCCCTGCCGGCTCGTGTCCGAGGACGCGGTAGCCGTGCGCGACGCCGACCGGAATGGCGAGCAGACCGGGAGCGCGGTCGCCCATCACGACCACGTTCGTCTGCCGGTGCGTCGGCGACTCGGGCCGCAGGTCGTGGAGCACGACTTGCGCCATGCCGCGCACGAAGAACCACATGTCCCACTGCCGACGGTGCCAGTGGAAGGCCTTGATGACGCCCGGAAACGCCTCGGTGTAGGTCGTCTGCTTGATGGTCTGGAAGCACGGATCGTCCGATTTCAGGACCTCCATGAGGAAGCCGCGGTCGTCCGTATGCACGGTCAGTCGCTTCAGGTGGACGCCTTGGATCATCGCTTTCTCCTCGTCTTCGCGCGCGGCGGGTCGAGCTTGTTCGCGCCGGTCCGCGCCACGAGATTCCCCGCGCGGTGCAGCGCCTCGAAGGTGCCGGCGTCGGTCCACCATCCGCGCAGGATCTCGTAGCCGAGCTCGCCCTGCCGGAGATACCAGTTGTTGACGTCGGTGATCTCCAGCTCGCCGCGTCCCGACGGCTTCAGGGTCCGGATCACGTCGAACACGCGGGCGTCGTACATGTAGATGCCGGTGACCGCGTAGCGACTCTTCGGACGGCGCGGCTTCTCCTCGATCGCGACGATGCGCTTGCCGCGGAACGCCGCCACGCCGAAGCGCTCGGGATCGGGCACCGCCTTCAGGAGGATGCGCGCGCCCTCGGTGCCCCGCGCGAACTTCGCCGCCGACGCCGCGAAGTTTCGCTCGATGATGTTGTCCCCGAGCACGACGCACACCCGCTCGCCGTCGACGAAGTGCTCCGCCAGCGAGAGCGCGGCCGCGATGCCGCCCTCGCCCTCCTGATACGTATAGTTCAAGTGCTGCAGGCCGAAGTCCTTGCCGTTGCCGAGCAGCTTCAAGAGGTCGCCCGCGTTGTTGCCGCCGGTCACGAGCAGGATGTCGCGGATGCCGGCGTCGATCAGCGCCTGCAGCGGATAGTAGATCATGGGCCGATCGAAGACCGGCAGCAGATGCTTGTTGGTGATGCGCGTGAGGGGGTGGAGCCGGGTGCCGAGGCCGCCGGCGAGAATGACGCCTTTCATCATTCGCCCATGAAGCCGTGCACGGGCGCCGCGATGGCGCCGAGCGACTGTCGGAACGGCTCCTTGCCGAACTGCGCGAGGCCGACCAGGGACACCAAGAATCGCACCTCCGTTTCGTCGGGGTTCACCCGATCGGACACGCCGAGATCGACGACCCAGCATTCCTGCTTCGAGACGAACCTGAGGCCGTACCGGTGCTCCAGGAAGCGACCGCTGCGATTGTCGTATCGCGCCTCGTAGGCGCCGTAGAGCTGCTTCATGAAGCGCACCAGCATGCTCCCGTTTACCTCCTCCACGGCCTGGTTGGCGACGAAGCGATAGCCGATGCCGACTCGCGTGCGGCCGCGCAAGGCCTGGAGCTCGAAATCGTCCGCCGCGGCCCGCCAATCGGTCAAGAAAAGGCCCACGGTCGCGCTCTTGGTGCCCTCCCCGGTCACGCTGTAGTCGGTGCGCCCCTCGAAGCTCAGGAAGGGCGACGGGGTGAGGCGCAGATACACCGAGAGGTCCGACGCCCGGCTCCCCTTCCCGCGCAGGACCTCCCCGGTGTCGGGGTCGACCTCGTCGATGAAGTCGCCGCTCGCGTTCGCGAAGTCGTAGCTCTGGAAGAGCGAGAAGCGCGCGAGCTCGCGCATGCCCCCCGACGCCGCCGCCGTCGGCACGGCCTCCACGCCCGTGCCGAGCGCCTCCGATTCGTCACGGGTCCCGTCGAGGGAGGCATGCTCGGCGACCGAGTGCCGATGCTGCTCCGTGTGGTCGGCGGCGGACGGCGGCGCCGCGAGGCGTCCGAGGACTCGGCTCGTGACGCCGTAGGTCGCGACGCTCCGCTGGTTCACGCGGTCGACGTCGTCGAAGAGGGGGAGCGCCGCCTGGCGCGTGTCCGTCCGGGGCACG
The DNA here is from genome assembly GCA_020848745.1 of Deltaproteobacteria bacterium. NCBI lineage: Bacteria > Pseudomonadati > Myxococcota > Myxococcia > Deltaproteobacteria bacterium. The sequence goes on from JADLHM010000155.1 coordinate 44,543, forward strand.
AAGAGATACCCGACCTCCGGCTCGATCGTGTGCTTGAGGCGCACCAGCCCGAACCGCTCGAACGGATAGACGCGCGACACCGCGGTGCCGACGTCGCCTCGGAGGTAGAAGAGCTCGCGGCTCGCGCTCTGATCGAGGGCCGGCAGGATGCTCGGCGGCTGGCTCCCGGGATCGGCGGGGTTGGTGTTGACCTGCGTCGGCACGCTCGTGTCCTCGAGGTGATAGGCCGTCTCGCGAAAACCGCCGCGGAACGACCCGCGCACGAACGAGCCGTACCGCCACGGCAGCTCGACCTCGGGACGGAGGTCGATCCGCTGCCCGTCGTAGCCGCGATCGCGCGTGTAGTTCACGGCCCCGCCGGTGAAGCTCACGAGCACGCGGTCGTCGAAGAAGCGTGACTGCGTCCACGCGTCGAAGCGCGGCGGCGCCTGGAACACGTAGCGATCCGGATTGATGAAGTCCTGGTACCAGGTGCTTGTCGCCAGCAGCAGGCCGTCGTCGAACACCCGCTCGACCGCAAGCCGCGAACGCTCGAAGCGCCGCGTCCGCAGCGCCACGTCGACGCCGGGATTGAACGTGAAGACGTTGATCTCGCGCAGGAACAGGTCGTCGCTCACTCGCAGCACGTCGGCGTATCCCTTGAAGCCGTAGGGCAGCCACTGGTCGTGCGTCATGCCGGCGCTCCAACGGTCGATCGGGATGTTGGGGTCGGCGATGTTCGTGTTGACGACGTCCTCCGAGCTCGCGCCGCGGATGGATTCGTTGAAGTACGAGCCGCTCACCTCGCCCAGGGTGTCGGGACTGAGCGCGTAGCGATACTCGGCGAGCGCGCCGACGCGCGCCTTGGTCTCGAGGTCCACCGAGACCGTCGCGTCGTGGCTCTTGTTGAAGTTCAGGAACAACGGCTGCTCGAACTGAAAGCCCCGCCGATTCGAGTATCCGAAGCGCGGGAACAGCAGGCCGGTCTGCCGCTCGCGGCGCACCGGAAAGATCCCGTACGGCACGTACAGGATCGGAACGTCGTGAACGGCGAACGTCCCACCCTTGACGCGTCCGTAGCCCTCGAGGTCGAGCGTGATGCGCTGACCGCGGATGCTCCAGCTCGGCGACTCGTCCTTCTTGCAGACGCAGGTCGTGAAGCGACCGTTGACGACGCGGTAGCTCTGCCCGACCGACTTCTCGAAGCGCTGGCCGGAGAGCTGGTAGCGGTTGGCGTTCAGGAAGACGGCGCCCTCGTCCATCGACCCCGTCTCCTGCACGAGATCGAGGGTCAGGACGTCGGCGGAAAGCGTGCCCTGCGGGTCGACGACGACCACGTTGCCCTTCGCGTTCGCCACCTGCGTGGTGCGGTTCACCTCCACGGTGTCCGCGGTCAGCGTCATGTCGCCGCGGGTGATCTTGACCGCGCCGCGCGCGGTCACCACGTTCGCGCGCTGGTCGTACTCGACGTGCTCGGCGTCGATGATCACCTCGCCGGCCTCGCTCTCCCCGAGGTGCGAGAGTCCGGGGATGTCGCGGGCCGCCACGGAGCCCGTCAGCACGCCGAGCCAGAGCGCCGCGGCGACGACCCGTGCGACGCGGCTCAGCATCGCCCGGCGAGCGCGGCCGCGGCACGCTCACGCTCCGCCGCCACGGCGAGCGACGGATCGATCACGGGCAGGAGATCGCCGATGAGGAAGAGCGAGCCGGCCACGACCACGACGTCGTCCGGGGCGCTCGTGGCGAGGAGCTCGCGATACGCCGCCACGGGATCGTCGACGACGCGCACGGGGCACGGAGCCGCACCCGCGACGTCGGCGGGCGAGGCGCTCCGCGGTTGGCGCGGGCGCGTGACGACGATCTCGGACGTCACCTCGGCGAGCCCCCGCAGCATGGTCTGCCACCCTTTGTCACGCATCACGCCGAACAGTACCCGCACACGGCGCCCGGCGGCACGAACGCGCACGTCCTCCGCCAGCGCCTCGACACCCGCCGCATTGTGGGCGCCATCCAATAGCACAAGGGGTTCGCGGCACACTACCTGAAGGCGCCCGGGCCAGCGGACGTCGGCGAGCCCGGCACGAATCGCCGCGACGGACGGCGTGAGGCGCGGCACGAGCTCGAGGGCGCGGACCGCGAGCGCGGCGTTCCGCCGCTGATGGGCACCGGCGAGGCCGAGCGTCACCGGCGAGATCACCCCGCGAGCCGAACGATACGCGAGCGTTCCGTCGGCATCGGGCTCGAGCGCGAAGTCGCGGCCGAGCACCTCGAGCGGGCTCCCGACCTCCCGCGCGCGCGCCGCCACGACGTCGCCCGCAACGCCCCTCGCGCCGGACACCACCGGCACACCCGCCTTCACGATCCCCGCCTTCTCCCGCGCGATCGCCGGGAGCGTATCACCGAGCCAGGCTTCGTGATCGAACCCGACGTTCGTCACCACCGCCACCTCCGGTGTCGCCAGGTTCGTCGCGTCGAGCCGACCGCCGAGCCCGACCTCGAGCACGACGACATCCACGGCCGCGGCCCGGAACGCCCCCCACGCGAGCAGCGTCGAAACTTCGAAGCACGTGAGGTCCATCGCCCGACCGAGGGTGCCGCGGATCTTCGCGACACCGTCGACGACGGCCGCCTCCGTGATCGGCATGCCCGCGATCAGGATGCGTTCGCGAAACGAGACGAGGTGCGGCGACGTGTAGAGCCCGACGCGCACCCCGCCCGCGGTGAGCATCGCGGCGAGCATCGCGGCGGTGGAGCCCTTCCCGTTCGTGCCGGCGACGTGGAATGTGGGGGCCGCGCCCTCGGGATGGCCGAGCACGGCGGCGGCGCGCCGGACCCGCTCGAGCTTGAGGTCGATGCCGTGGCGCGCCTCGAGGCGATAGAGCCACGCCAGCGTGGCGACGTACGCGTCGACCGCCATCGCGGGTCAGCGCCCGCGGCCGTCGGCGGATTCGCCTCGCGTCGGCAGGAGCGCGAGCACGCGCGCCAGCGTCCGGCGGAGATCGCGGCGTTCGACGACCGCGTCGAGCATGCCGTGCCGCAGGAGGAACTCGGCGCGCTGGAACTCCGCCGGCAACTCCTCGTTCAACGTCTGCGCGACGACCCGCGGCCCGGCGAAACCGACGAGGGCACGCGGCTCGGCGAGATTGACGTCGCCGAGAAGCGCCACCGACGCCGCGACGCCGCCGGTCGTCGGGTCCGTGCAGATCGAGACGTAGGGCACGCCGGCCTCGCGCAGACGCCCGAGCGCGCCGGTGAGCTTCGCCATCTGCATCAGCGAGTGGATGCCTTCCTGCATGCGCGCGCCGCCCGAGGCCGACACGATGACGAGCGGCAGGCGGGCCGCGCAAGCGTGCTCGATCAAGCGCGTGAGCTTCTCCCCCACGGCCGATCCCATGGTGCCCCCGAGGAAGTGGAAGTTGAAGACGGCGATCGCGACCTCCCTCCCGCCGATCCGGCCGGTGCCCGTGATCACGGCCTCGTGATGGCCGGCGCGATCCTGCATCTCGCGCAACCGTTCGGCGTAGGGAGGTTGGTCGGGAAACCCGAGGACGTCGCGCGACCCGATCCCGGCGTCGCGCTCGACGAAGGTCCCACGATCGAGGAGCAGCTGCAGACGCTGCTCGGCGGTGAGCCGCTGGTGGTGCCCGCAGCGGGGACAGACGTAGAGACGACGTTCGAGCTGCTTCCGGTAGACGAGCTCGCGGCACCCGTCGCAGCGGGTCCAGAGCTCGGCGGCGGACGTCGTCATCCGCCGCTCCGTGACGGACGGGCGCTCACGCGCGCGCCGCGTGCACCGCGTCCGCCAGGCTCCGCAGGAGCGCGCGCGCCGCCGGCAGGAACGCGGCGCCCGGGTGCTCCTCGACGAGCCGCATGACCGCGCTCCCGACGACGACCGCGTCGCCGACACGCGCGAGCGTTGCCGCCTGCTCGGGCCCCGTGATCCCGAAGCCGATGCCGACCGGCAGGCCGACCCGAGACCGCACGTTGTCGACCATCGCCGCGACCGCCGCGGCATCGGGCGCCGCGGCACCCGTCGTGCCGGTGATCGACACGTAATAGACGAAGCCGCGCGCCCGGGCGCGCACGGCGTCGATCCGCGAACGGTCGCTCGTCGGCGCGAGGAGGAAGATCATGTCGAGGCCGGCGGCGGCGAGCGCCGGCTCGAGGTCGTCGGCCTCCTCCGGCGGGATGTCGACGCAGAGGACGCCGTCGACGCCGCTCGCCGCCGCGTCCCGGGCAAGCCGCTCGGCGCCGTAACGCAGGAACGGGTTGGCGTAGCCGAAGAGCACGATCGGCACCGGCGAGTCCCGCCGCACTTCGGCCACGAGATCGAGCACGCCCGTGAGCGTCGTGCCGACGGCGAGCGCGCGCTCCGCCGAGCGTTGCAGCGCGGGTCCGTCGGCCATCGGATCGGAGAACGGCACCCCGAGCTCGATGAGATCGACGCCGGCGTCGAGCGCCGCCCGCAGCAGCTCGCGCGTGACGTCGAGGTCCGGATCGCCCGCCATGATGAACGGGATGAACCCCGCGCGCTTCTCGGCCCGGAGCCGGGCGAAGGTCTCGGCGATCCGGCTCATGCGCGCTCCTCCCCGGGCTCGCGAAGCCGGATCCCCAGGTAGTCCGCGACCGTCTCCATGTCCTTGTCGCCGCGTCCGGAGAGGTTCACGAGGACGATCGCGCGCCGCGGCAGCGTCGGCGCGACGCGCATCGCGGCGGCCACGGCGTGCGAGCTCTCGAGCGCGGCGAGGATGCCCTCCCGCTCCGCCAGCATGCGGAGCGCCGCCACGGCGGCCTCGTCGCCGACGGTCTCGTAGCCGACGCGGCCGCTGTCCTTGAGATAGCTGTGCTCGGGGCCGACCGCCGGGTAGTCGAGCCCGGCCGAGATCGAGTGCGCGATCTGCACCTGCCCCGTCTCGCTCTGGAGCACATACGTCTTGTTGCCGTGGAGGACCCCGACATGGCCCGCCGTCAACGAGGCGGCGTGCTGGCCGGTCTCGACGCCGCGCCCCGCCGCCTCGACGCCGATCATCCGCACGTTGCGGTCGCCGAGAAACGGGTGGAAGAGGCCGATCGCGTTGCTGCCCCCGCCGACGCACGCGATCAGCACGTCGGGAAGCTTCCCGGCGACGTGCCGGATCTGCCGGCGCGCCTCGCGGCCGATCACCGACTGGAAGTCACGCACCATCATCGGGTACGGATGGGGACCCGCCACGGAGCCGATGATGTAGAAGGTGTCGCGCACGTTCGTGATCCAGTCGCGCATCGCTTCGTTGAGCGCGTCCTTGAGCGTGCGGCTCCCCGAGTCGACGGGGTGGACGGTCGCCCCGAGGAGCTTCATGCGGAAGACGTTCAGCGCCTGACGCCGAACGTCCTCGCTCCCCATGTAGACCTCGCACTTGAAGCCGAAGAGCGCCGCCGCGGTGGCCGTCGCGACGCCGTGCTGACCGGCACCGGTCTCGGCGATGATGCGCGTCTTGCCCATGCGCTTCGCGAGCAGGATCTGGCCGAGCGTGTTGTTGATCTTGTGCGCGCCGGTGTGGCAGAGATCCTCGCGCTTCAAGTAGATGCGCGCCCCGCCGAGCGCGCGTGTGAGGCGCTCCGCAAAGTAGAGCGGCGTCGGGCGTCCGGTGTAGCGCTCGTGCAGCTCACGGAGGTCGCGCCTGAAGCGCGCTTCCTTGTGGAGGCGGTTGTACGCGCGCTCGAGCTCGAGCAACGCCGGCATCAGCGTCTCGCTCACGTAGCGGCCGCCGTACGGACCGAAGTGGCCGCGCTGATCAGGCAGTCTTGGCATGGGTCACGAAATCTCTCAGGAGCGCGTGGTCCTTGATGCCGGGCGCGCGCTCCACACCCGAGCAGACGTCGACGCCGAGCGGACGGAGGCGGCGCACGACGTCGGTGACGGTGTCGGGCGCGAGGCCGCCCGCGACGAAGAGCCGCCGCGCGAGGTCCCGCGCGACCGGCTCGATCGGCAGCGCCCGGCCTGTGCCGCCGTAGCGGGTCGGGTCGGCCGCGTCGACGAGCAGCCACCCCTCGGGGTACGGCGCGGCGGCCGTCTCGAGATCGGTGAGGCTCGCCACGCGGAGCGCCTTCATCGCCGGTACCGCGAAGCCCCGGCAGTAGTCCGGGCTCTCGTGGCCGTGGAACTGCAGGAGCCCGAGCTTCGCCGTCGCGAGCGCGCGCTCCACGGCCGGCCGCTCGGCGTCCACGAAGACACCGACGGCCAGCACCCGGCGCGGCAGCAACGCGACGATGGGCGCCGCGTCATCCGGGGCGATGTACCGCGGGCTCTTCGGATAGAAATTGAAGCCGAGGAGATCGGCGCCGGACTCGATTGCGGCGACGGCGTCCTCGGGGCGCGTGATGCCGCAGACCTTCACGCAGAGGGGGCGTTCGCGCACTGCGGTCACGCGAGGAGCCCGCGCAGCGCCGCCCCGGGATCCGGGGCGCGCATGAACGCCTCGCCGATCAGGAACGCACGGACGCCGACCGCCTCGAAGCGCCCGACGTCCGCGGCGGTCTTGAGCCCGCTCTCGACGACGACCGTGCGGTCGGCGGGCACGGAGCCGACGAGCTCGAGACCGGTCTCGAGGCGGGTGACGAACGTGTCCAGGTCGCGATTGTTGATGCCGACGACGCTCGCGTCGGCGGCGAGCGCGCGCTCCAACTGCTCGGCGGTGTGAACCTCGACGAGCGCCGTCATGCTCATCTCGCGGCCGAGCGCCACGAGCTCGCGAATGATCTCCGTCCGCAGGATGGCGGCGATCAGGAGGAACGCGTCGGCGCCCGCTGCCCGCGCTTCGTACACCTGATACGGCTCGAACAGGAAATCCTTGCGAAGAAGCGGAACGTCGACGCCCTCGCGAATGGCGGCCAAGTAGTCGAGGCTCCCCTCGAAGAAGCGCTCCTCCGTCAACACGGAGATCGCGGCAGCGCCCGCGGCCGCATAGCCGGTCGCGATCGCCACCGGATCGAAATCGTCGCGGATGCGGCCGAGCGACGGCGACGCGCGCTTCACCTCCGCGACGATGCGTCGTCCCGGTGCGCGGAGCGCGGCTGCGAAGTCGCGGCGCGGGCGCGCGAAGAGCGGCGCCTCGGTGAGCGCCCGCAGAGGCCGGGCGCGCCGACGCGCCTCGAGCTCCCGCGCGGTGTGGTCGACGATGGCCTGGAGCGTGCTCATGCGGGTCGGGCTCCGTCCTCGTACTCGTTGCTCGTCTCGACGAGACGCGCAAGCGCCCGCGCCGCCGCGCCGCCGTCGATCGTCGCCGCCGCGACGGCCATGCCCACGCGCCAGTCCGCGGCGCGACCGGCGAGTACCAGCGTCGCCGCGGCGTTCACCAGGACGAGGTCGCGCGCACCTCCCCCGACTCCGGCGAGCACGTCGCGGAGGATCGCCGCGCTGCCGGCGGCGTCGGCGACGCGCGGCGGCGCGTCGCATCGAGCGAGCCCGAAGTCGGAGGGCGCCAGGTCATAGGTGCGGACGCCGTCGGATCCGACCTCGCTCACCCGCGTCGGCCCGATCGTACTGATCTCGTCGAGCCCCGAGCCGTGCACGACGAGGGCGCGCGTCGTGCCGAGTCGGCGGAGCGCCTCGGCCATCGGCGCGGTCCACCGCGGCTCCGAGACACCGACGAGCTGCACCGTCGCTCCGGCGGGATTGGCGAGCGGACCGACCAAATTGAAGATCGTGCGGAGCCCGATCTCGCGACGCGGACCCGCGGCGTAGCGCATGGCCGCGTGGAAGCGAGGCGCGAAGCAGAAGCCGACGCCCGCCCGTTCGAGACAACGGGCGACGCCGTCCGGCGGCAGGTCGATGCGAACACCGAGCGTCTCGAGCACGTCGGCGCCGCCGACGCGGCCGGACTGGGCGCGATTGCCGTGCTTCGCGACGGCGACGCCCGCGCCCGCCACGACCAACGCGACCGCCGTCGAGACGTTGAAGAGGTCGGCGCCGTCCCCCCCGGTGCCGCAGGTGTCGACGGCGAGGCCCCCCCACGGTACGCGGAGCATGTGGGCGCGCATCGCGCGCGCCGTCCCGACGAGCTCGTCGACGCTTTCCCCCTTCATACGAAGCGCCGTGAGCAGACTCCCGATCTGCGCCGGGGTCGCGGCGCCGCTCATCATCACGTCGACGACCTCCTGCATGGCCTGCTCGCCGAGATCGCGACCCGCGATCGCCGCCGCGATCGCCTCGCGCACGCGCCGTGCCGCCGCGTCCGCGGCCTCGCTGCCGGAGCCCGTCACGCCGTCTCGCGCCTCAGAGGTTGTGAAGAAATCTCCGGACCGAGCCGGGCGAAGAGCGCCGAGCAGCGCAAGGAGCAACCCGCAGGAATACCTGGAAGGTATTCCGAGGACGTGCGACGCCGCGATGCGACGGCGCTCTGAAGCCCGGCGACGGGAGGGGA